>JADFMZ010000165.1 GCA_022563615.1 Planctomycetota bacterium | reverse complement strand
ATTCGAACGACGACGACATGGGGCCGGGTTTGATCGTAATCGAGACGGGTCCAGACGTGACGCGCGAAGGGGCCGTCCTGTTCACCGTGCAGATTCGCGGTATTTCGGAACCATCCTTGAACGGGGACGTCATCGTTCGGCTTTCCAATCAAGCCTACGGCGGCGATGTTCGCATCGACATCCCTCGCGATGAATGGACGATTCGTGAGGACTCAACCCTGCTAATTGCGCTGTCCGCAGATCGAGTTCCAACCGAGGCGTGGCCGCAGATTTTTGACCTTGAGCTTGATCTTCTCGTGGACGGCGTCTGGACAACGATCGTATCGGCGGAGCCTCTTCGGCTGGGTCTTGCCGACGGCGAGGTCGAACCGGTTACGCCGCAACGCTGACGTTGGCCGAGATCGGCGTGGGAATAGCAGTCTTTTCAGTCGGTCGTCCGTATCGGGGTCTTGCCCGCCGGCGCATAGCCGCCTCCTTTCTGGATACGAACCCTTCGGCTCCATGCTCAGAAACCATCCCAAAGGCGTCGAAATTGTCAGAAGTTGTTGAGCAGCGACGCGAATCTTCGGTTTCCCCAGACGCCGGAGTAGGAATAGGCTATAAGACCAACCCGGCGCATTAACGATAGTGTTCGTTTTCTTGATGAGGAGTAAGCAGGTGCAGGCGATCTTTCGAGTCCGGACTTTGTGGCTGATGTTGGCGTGGGCGTTGCTGGCTCCAGCAGGTGCGTCAGCCGAATGGCCGAACTTCCGTGGTCCCCGCTATGACGGAAGCAGCGACGAGACGGCGTTCCGAAAGGATTGGACCGAGCCGATCCCGCTGGTTTGGCAGCGAAACATCGGCTCGGCGTTTAGCTCGTTCGCGTGTGTCGGTGATCGCGTGTACACGTGCGGCACGGCGAATGGACAGCAAGTGTTGTTCTGCCTGCATGCCGACACCGGCGAGGTTCTTTGGCAACGACCGTTCGAGGAGCAGTACGCCGAATCGCAAGGCGGGGACGGCACGCGGGCTACCCCGACGGTGGATGAGGGAAGGGTTTACGTCCTCGGGGCCAAGGGCATGCTTCTCTGCGCGGACGCCGCGACCGGCAGCGAGCTCTGGCGGGCGCAGTTCGGGCACATGCCTAGATGGGGATACAGTGGGTCGGTTCTCATCGAGGGTGACTTGGCCATCGTTTCCGCCGGCGAGAGTGACGGCGATCTGGTCGCGTTCGACAAGAAAACCGGGCGGCGGATGTGGAAGTGCGGCGGCGACCCGGTTGGCTATGCGACACCCTATCCATTCTCGTTCGAGGGCACGCGTTATGTCGTCGCGTTTACCGGCCAATCCTTTGTGATCGCCGAGGCGCTAACCGGACGCATGGTTCTTCGGAAACCCTGGGAAACGGCCTATGACGTAAACGCCGCATCACCGATTTTCCAGGATGGCCACCTCTGGATCGGGGCGGGCTACGACACGGGGTGCGCCCTGTACAAACTTCGGCGGGACAAGAATAGCCTGGCGGCTGAGCAGGTCTGGAAGAGCAAGGTTTTGCTGAACAAGTTCCAATCCTGCGTATTGCACGAAGGCAAACTATATGCCAGCGATCAGAAGGCCTTGGTCTGTGTGGATTTCCTGACGGGTCAAGAGCACTGGCGAAAACACCGCGTGCGTCACGGCGGCCTTCTGCTGGCGGACGGACACTTGTTGCTCTTAACGGAAAAGGGGGAGCTGCAAATCGCAAAGGCTGATCCGGCCGGCTACGAACCGAAGACCACCGCGTCGCTTCTGTCGGGTCGTTGCTGGACGGCGCCCGTTCTCCACAAGGGCAAACTCTATGTCCGCAACCTCGAACGCATTGCTTGTTTCAACCTCAATCCGTAGATGCCCGCGACCGCCAAAGCCTTGAATGGATTTCGCAGCCAGCGCTTACCGACTCAGATCGAACGCCGTGATGTTCTTTCGGTCGCGAATGTATAGGGTCGTTCCCGCGAGAGTCGGCGCCGCCCACGACGTTCGCTCAGCCACCTGGCACTTGGAATGGACTTCCATGCCTTCCGGCGTAACGGTCAGTAGCGCCAGTTGACCGTCCTCATCCAGCAGAATCGTTTTGCCGTCTGCATAAACGCAAGTGGCCTTGGCGAATCCGCGTTTGCGCCAGGCCACTTCCCCCGTTTTGATGTTGACGGCCGCGAACAGGGCCGGACCGGAGTCACCGCTGGATCCATAGACATAGTCGCCGATGCGAATCGCATTGCCATGATGGATTCTCATCTTACGGCCATACCATAGCTCCTCTGGGACCGTCTTGCCATTTTCCTTCTTCAGACGGAGGACTCGACTTCCGGAGTTATAGGCTGCGGAAAGGAAGAGCAGGCCATCGCCCGTCCACAGTGGAGTCGCTATATTCGCCCCATAGTTCGTCTCGTGCGTATGGGTCCAAAGAAGATCCCCGTTATTGGGGTTCAACCCCACGATCCCCTTGCCCATAAAGGCGACCAACTGGTCCTCACCTTCAAACGTGATGATGATGGGCGAGGAATAGGAAAGCTTGAAGTCTTGTTTCTTCCATACCAATGCGCCGTCGTCCTGACGAAAGGCCATGAAGGTCTGCCCCTCCTTTCCGCCGACGGGAAGGATCACCGTATTCTTGTAGGCAAGGGGGCTGCAGGCGTAGCCGCGTCCCGGGACTTCCGCTCCATATTCCTCGACCAGATCGTGTTGCCAAATCACCTTCCCCGATCTCTTGTCCAAACAAGTCATCATCATATTGGTACCGATGGTGAACAGGCGATGGCCAACAAGCAGCGGCGTCGAGTGTGGACCGGGTCCGTACGCAGCCATCAGTTCGGTAAACGGTGAGGGGGTTTTGTGTTCCCAGATGGTTTCGCCCGTCGCCGCATCGAGCGCAACGACGAACTCTTCCTCGTCCGTGCGATACATCGTATAGAGACGGCTTGAGTCCGTCACGATGGTCGAAAACCCATCACCAAGTTCGCGCTTCCACAATCGACGGGGACCATCCTGGGGCCAGCTATCAGCCAGACCGGTTGACGCGACCATGAAGTTGCGATTCGGACCGCCCCATTGCGGCCACTCCGTGGTTGTCGTGGAACACGCACTACCGGCACAGAGCAATATTATTGATACGATCGAGAAACATCTTCGACTATACATGGCTCAAAACTCCTGTAACGGTTCCACAAGAATATCCCTTACCCTCATTCGTTCACTTGCGTCTTTGTTTTCGGATCGGCAGTAGCGCCCGATCCGAAACAATACAACCGCCCATCCAATGTGCCAATCACAAGACGTCCGGCGGATACCGCAGGTGACGCCGTGATTGCACCGCCGGTTTCAAAACGCCACACTTGCTTTCCCGTATCGACTTGAAGAGCATACACATTCCCGTCTGACGATCCGATGTACGCGCGATCACCAACAATCACGGCGGACGAGTCCACGCGCGCCTGAGTGGGAAACTCCCAAAGCGGCTTTCCCGTCCGAAGGTCGAGGGCGCGGATGCGCTTATCTCGCCCGCCGATAATGACACTGCGAGGCGTCAGCGCGGCGGATGAAAGGAATGGGAACTGTCGATCGGGATCCGCAAAGCTCCATAGCGTGGTTCCCTCCCGCCAGTCCAGACTCAGCACGCGATCGCCGTAAGTACCCAGGAAAACCCGCGACCCGAGAATGGCGGCTGAGGAGCCGGAAACAGAGCCCATGGGAATACGACGAATCGGTTTTCCATCTTCCCAGTTCAGTACGTGAAGATACTGATCGCATCCGGCTACAATTACAAATCCTTCGGTGACGGCAACCGTTCCGTGCACCCGGCCCTGGGTTTCGTATTTCCAAATCAGGTTGCCCCGACGGGCATCCAGACAGTACACCATGCCGTCATAGGAACCCACAACGATTCGTCCGGCGTGCTGGTTGGGTGAGGAGATGATTTGATCGCCGGTGTCGAATGTCCAGATCGGGCGACCTGTGGCTCCATCCAGAACGTGCAGCGTGCCCTCATCGTCGCCAAACGCGACCCGTTGATCCACGCACGAGGGCGATGACCGGATCGCAGCGCCGACCTCAAACTTCCACCGCAGAGCGCCGTTGGACAAATCGAGCGCGTAGAAGTTGCCATCGTCACAGCCCACGTAGACCGTGTCCTCCACGATGCACGCAGATGATTCAAAGGCGTCGGCAGCCTCAAACGTCCATTGCACGGACAGTTTGTCGGGCAAGCTCCCTCGCGCCACTCCGGTAAGCTGTGGTTGGCCACGGAACATCGGCCAAGCGTGCACGGCTGGTTGGGCTTGCCGAGGTTCACGTAAGGGAGCGCCCGCTTGTACCGCTCCGCCGAGGATCAGCGCACCCAACACCGGCCCAAAGATCGTTCTGCACGACCGTTGCGACCGGACGTCATCGCGTATCCAAGCCGTTCCAACTTCACGCATGTGATGCATCCTTACTTCGCGAGCAGAGCATGGAATCTGCAAGACCGCGACAGTCCCGCAGGTCCGCCCGTTGTTTTGTTGGGCGGCTCACGTGGGTCTGAAACGAAGCACCATCGAGGCGCCGACCGCAGCCAGGACGATTCCTACGTAGAACAGCGGGCCGGGCGGATTGGCGGGCTTGTGCCAGATCATGGTTACTATGGTGTTTACGATCGGCGCACCCGCGAACACTATCGGCGCTACGATCATCGGCCTTCCGCCGCCTACGAGCGCAAAAGCGATGCCCAGCGCTCCCAAAGCGCCGAGCAAACCGGCCATCGTCGAAAAGGTCACTCCCCGCATCGACAGCTCGGACATCGGCTCAGCCTTGGTGATCCATGCATAGACGAGTACGGCTACGGAGACCAGGAAATACGCCAAGCCGACGAACATGAACGCGCGCAGCGCGCCGTTCTTGGGTCCAAAGCCGAGTTGTCCAGTATGCAGAGTCGGGACATAGGCGCCCCAACATAGAATCGTACACACCACAAACCAAGGCCACGTTTTCATTTCCTACTCCCGGCAACCCGTCGCGCGATCGCCCGATTCTGCCACATCTCTCGCCAACGCCTGTATCTCATGAGCGACCCGACCTGAGACCGCCTAGCAACACGCGTTTCGAAGCGCCCACGACACGTCGACGTTCGCGCAGGCCTTTTCAAAATGCCTGCGGCTCGGTTTTGCAAGAAGCACTACGTCACTTTGTCAGCCACCGCCTTGAACTCCTCGGCATCAAAAGCTCGCAGCATACAACTGCGAACATGGTTGGTCTTTCCCAATTGGAGCACGACGGCGGCTGCCGTGGCTTCATCCGGGGCGCTGAGAACCAAGAGTCCGTCATACGGTCCCAACGTCCAGAATAGCGACTCGACGGTCGCGCCCGCACTGGCCGCCGCCTTGCGGAACTGATCCGCCCGCGATATCGATTCCTTAACCGAGGCAATCCCCTGTTCCGTGAAATTGAGAAGAACCACATACCGTGTCATCATCGCCATCCTTTCAACCATTCAATCCATCATGTCAGATTCCCGCCGACACATCAAACGGCGCACTTCGCGGTTTCCGATGAATTGGTCGCGGCTATCGCTTCAAGGCCCCTCCATGCGCTGCCACCGAGGCTTCGAGTTTTTCTCGGAGCGGCTTGGGCATGGGGACCGTCCCAAATGCCCCGTCGCTCATGGAGCAGCATACGGCTTTGATTTGACCCGACGCCACCCGGCGGCCCTCGCGACGAAACTCGATCTCATACGTTACGGACCGGTCACCCACGTCCACTACCCGGAGTACGAGATCCAGTTCATCCTCAAAGTGAACCGGCGCGAAGTACTCACATCGCGTTGACACTCGCGGCCAACTGATCCGGCAGCCGCCATGTTCCGAAATCACTCCCTCGCCGATTGCGCGCCAAAAGGCGTGCTCGGCCTCTTCCATGAATCGAAAGTAATTAGCGAAGTGCAACACGCCGGCCAGGTCCGTTTCCGCGAACTGAACGCGTCGACGTAGGACAAACTCGTCGGCCATGTCACACTCCCTGTACGAAGTAAACGTCGCCACAAGCGACGGCCGTCACCTGCTTGCACCACTGCTTTCTAACTAGATGCTTTCTGCGGCCCGCCGAAAAACCTCGTAATCGTTTCGTCCGACGGCGGCGGCGTCAACAACGACACTACGATCAGCGCAATAGTAGAGGCTGTGATGATCGTGGCGACCGGCATCACGCCGAGAAACAGGAAATCGGAGTCCGCCCCGTATTGCGACTTTGCGAAAAGCCACCACCAGGTCGCCGCCACCACCAGCACGCAGGCATAGGCGCCGGCTTTGGTTGCGCGCTTCCAGTAAAGGGCGGCCACCACGAGTGGGAAGAGGCTGGCAAAACCCGTAAAACACCAAATGCCGAGGGTAAACACTCGCCGTGTTCCCTGAAACCGTACACCCAACAGGTAGGTGAACAGCACGATCAAGACCACAAAGGCGCGCCCGACCATCACTTTCCCGCGATCCGTGAGGCGGTCGTGAGCGATATAGTGTGCCACGATGTCGTTGGTGAAAATGCTTCCGATGCACAGGAACTGCGAGTCGAGGCTGGACATGATGGCTGCCAGAATCCCGGCGGTCAGCAGGCCGCCGATCAGCGGGTCGGCCAATTTGCGAACCATGATGGCCAGCACGGCGTTGGGGTTCGGGAAATCGGGCGGGATGACCGGCCGACCACCGACCACCGCGGACGTAGCCCAGACGCCGATCAACACACACGGCACCCATACGATCATAATCATGATCGGGTGGGCGATCACCGCCAGGCGAAAACTCCCTGCGGATTTTGCCGTCATCCAGTGTTGGAAGAGATGGGGGAACATGCCCACGCTGAGCGGGATGAAAATGTAGGTGAAAAAATGCAATTGCGTGATGCCGTGCGGTTTGGCCGGCTTGATGACGGCGTCTTCGGCATCCTCTTCCCAGGCGGCGAGTTGTACTTCGTATTGGCGCTGGTCGTCCTCACTGATGGAGCGCTTCAGCTTCGTGGGGTTGTACTGACGAACCAGGTCCGTCGCACCCCTGGGTCCGCCCAACTGATTGGCGATGACCACAAACGTCACCAAGCCCAG
>JADFMZ010000458.1 GCA_022563615.1 Planctomycetota bacterium | reverse complement strand
CGCCGGACATCAACGGCGTGTGCAGCAACGGGGGCACCTTTGTGATGACCTCGAAACCCACGAAAATCGCCAGCACGAAAATCGTCAGCAGTACGACCAGGTCCGCATCCATCAGGGTGTCCTTGGTTTCTCGGTAGCCGCCGCCTGTCCAAGCAACTCCAGCACGCGGGGATGAACCACCTCACCCTCCCGAGTCAGCAACGTTTCTTTCACGACTTCGTTGTCCATATCGACGGCTAATGCGCCGTCCCGAGTCAGTTCTTTCAGAAACGTAACGACGTTCCTGGCGAACATCTGGCTGGCGTGCAACGGCACCGTACCGGGCAAGTTGGTCGGGGCCAGAATGGTCACGCCGTGGGCGACGACGGTTTCGTCCGGTTGGCTCAATTCGCAGTTGCCGCCCCGCTCAGCCGCCAGATCGACGATGATCGATCCGGGCATCATCCCCTGGACCATCTCGCCGGTAATCAACAGGGGCGACTTCCTACCCGGAATGGCGGCCGTAGTGATGACAATATGGCTCTGGGCCACAACTTTCGCCATCAGCTCGCGTTGCTTGCGGATGAACTCCTCCCCCATCTCCTTGGCGTAGCCACCGCTGCCCTCCGCCGCCTGGCCTTCCATCTCAATTTCCACGAACTTGGCGCCGAGACTCTCGATTTGCTCTTTGACCGCCGCTCTGACGTCATAGGCCTTGACCACCGCCCCGAGCCGTCGCGCCGTCGCAATCGCCTGCAAACCAGCCACGCCCGCTCCGATCACGAAAACGTGCGCCGGAGTAATCGTCCCAGCGGCGGTCATGAACATCGGAAACATTCGCGGCGAGGTGGCGGCTGCCACAAGAACCGACTTATATCCAGCCACCGTCGCCTGCGACGAAAGCACATCCATGCTTTGGGCCCGACTGATTCGCGGCATCAACTCCAACGCAAAGGCCAAGACCTTTCGCTCGGCCAACAGCTTTACCAGATCCGGCTTCCAAAGTGGGTCGAGCTGGGCGAGCAGCGCCTGGCCGTCATGAAGCAACTCCAGATCGGCGCGACCGGCCTCTGGATTGGCGCCTAACCCCCGCACCTGAAAGAGCACCTCGGCGGATTGGAAAACTTCAGCCCGGTCGGCAACGATCTTGGCTGACTTGTCTCGATACTGGTCGTCGGGCAGTCCAGCCTGGTCGCCCGCTCCCGCCTGAACGATTACCTCATGCCCGGCCTTGGTCAGCGCAGCAATCGCGTCGGGCGTCAACGCCACCCGCCGCTCTTGGGGGAAGGTTTCCGTAGGAATACCGATTCGCATCAAACTTGTCCGAGGCGGCTCCGACCTGTACGACAAACGCCGGAACCGCATGACCGCGCCGCCACGCCGTACCGCACGACCGAGCTTACTCTGGATGTGCGCAAAAAAAAAGCCCACCGGACGAAACCGGTGGGCTTTCATTTTTTGGCCAATTTCCGTAGCAACCCCGGATTCGGGGGTCGTCAACCCGTCGCTTTCTTGACGCGAACGCTGCCGTTGTGGGTGGTGACGGCAAGGCTGCCCTGGCCGGCGCCGATGCGACCGGTAAGCCTGTGACGCGTGGCCTCACTCTCCGTCAGCGGGACGCGGCAGGAAATGGAGCCGTTGTGCGTGCGAGCTGTCAACATCACCGAGGTCTCGTCGCCCACGACCACCTCAATGCGGCCGTTGTGCGTCTCGATCGTCCCGTCCAGCACCCCGCAACGGTTCAAATCCGCGACAATACGACCGTTGTGCGTCTTGAGGCTGACCTCCTCACCGGCGTAGGAGGCGACGATCCCCCCGTTGTGAGTCCGGGCATAGAGTCTTCCCCCGGCGGATTCGACGTTGATCCGGCCGTTGTGCGTCACGGCCTTCACGTCGCCGGAAACACCTTCGATCTTGACTGACCCGTTGTGGGTTTCCGCATCCAGGTTAAGGTTGCCGGGGGCGTGGATCTCAAAGCTGACCTGCCGTCGCCAGTCGGAATGTTTGACGCCCTTCCAGCGCGATCCGATTCGCTGAGCGCCTGCTTCCGCCGGCTCGACAAACACCTCAAGGGCCTCCATGGCTTCCTG
>JADFMZ010000164.1 GCA_022563615.1 Planctomycetota bacterium | reverse complement strand
CCGCTCGATCTCAGCGATGACTGTGTGGGACAAGAAAAGTCATCTCCCATGCAGGAAGCACGCGGGCATTTCAACAAGAAGCTTCCGCAGAACTTAGCCGCGGGCTTCAGCCCGCGCGATATTCTCGTTCGCATCGGACGTTCACAATCCCGTCTCTTCAAGACGCCCCAACACAGGTCACACCGCGGCAAAACCGTGCAGCGCTATCGCTCCGCTCGTGGAAATCGCAGGTATCTCCCCGTTGGCCAAGTGTTGGATCGAAACAGCAGGTTGTTTCGCAAAGATGGTCGAACAACCAGCAGATCGCAGCCGCACAGACTCTTCGCGCCGGCCCGGCACTTGTCTTCCGTGAACGCCCCAAGAAAGTCGTAGTACTTGATGCCTTCCGTAAAGGAGCGCCGGATGACCATCAACCGAACTGCGGAACCCAGTCCAGCCGGGATGTTCGGAAAGCTTGGATCAAAACCTCGCTGAAGCTCATGGAATACGCTGTTGAATCCAAACCCGATTTGCGCCGCGACAGCCTTGCCGTCAACCATAGCCCGGTCAAGCCGCAACCAGCCGCGACGAAGCATCCCAAGGCACATCGCCTTGTAATGTTCGCACGTCGTTGGGTTGGAGAATATTCCCTTTTCTCTCCGATTGGTCCATCGGGCCTGGTGAAGCCTGAAGAGATCTGCCAGAGCATCATCCAGTTGATCCTCTCGCCCACAGGTTTCGAACACCGCTCCATGCTCTTGCTCCAGGCGTTCGAGTCCACGACGCATTTGATAGCGAATCTTCCGTGGAAGCGATTTCAGATAGTCCTCGAACGTGCCGTCGAATCGAATCCGTGCGAACCCCACCTCGCGGGAACGGCATCGCATGCCCCGGTTGCCGGCGGCGGATTGCACCATGTGGGATGCATCCAATTCGGGGCCCATGTTCGGCAGCCACAGGGTATCCCAAACGTCCGCATGTTCAGTCAGGAAGCGGAAAATTTCGTCGGCGGCTTCGCATTGAACGTCGCGCCGCACGATGACGTTCCCGTATTCCGACCCGCTCTGGCTATCGCCCAGCACACGCAGGCAGCGATACGGCACGCATCTTAGGAGCGTTACTCTTGTTCGGTAGAAGGGGCCGATCCCCGCGAGCTGTCCGTTGGAGTCGCGGACGACGATCACCAGCAACTTCGCTTCGGGCCGAATCGTCTCCAGCCACGCCTGAATCCATTCCCAGGTTAGGAAAACGGTACACGCCGCGCTGCGATCCAACAGATCGTTCCATTCGCCGGCCAGGCCCTCAAAATCATCGCGCGTTGTAATGACGTGCGTTTGATACGGACGATGCCCGGTGGTCTTCACATCCTCCGCCGCTGGGTGAGCCGTCTCACAGTTCGTAGTCGAAGGCAATCGGTGGTGATCTTGCAAGAAGGTCGTCATTCGTTGCTTTGATTCAGTGATCGACGGTTACCGGTATCCATTTAGAGCGCCCAACAAACCCGAGCCGCAGGCTTCAGCCTGCGCGAACGTTGGAGTGTCGTCGGCGCTACGAAACACGTCTTGTTAGACCGTCTAGCTATGATACCCGGCGGGTATCACTGCTCGACCGACCAACCCCGCGCACCCACTCGCGAAGCACCAGGCGGCAGAAAAGCGTGTTGGTCACCAGGTAGCGACGCCACAGTCGGCCCGGCTCCTGCGCCATCCGATAGAACCATTCCAACCCCAAACGCTGCCATATCGCGGGGGCTCTTTGCACTTTTCCAGCCAGCACGTCGAATGCCCCACCCACGCCGTGACAAACCGGCACGTCCAGGCTACGCCACCACTTAGCCAGAAAAACTTCCTTCTTCGGAGAACTCATGGCTACTAACAAGAGATCGGCGCGAGACGCCCGAATCTCCTCGACCACGGAAGACTCCTCGTCGGCGTTGAAATACCCGTTTCGTTTTCCAGCCAGTACGATGCCGGGGTGATCCTTGGCGATGCGGGCGACGGCCTCTTCAAGCACCTCCTCGGTGGCCCCCAAACAAAACACGCGATAACGACGGCTGTCACCCTGTTCGAGCATCGCGTGCATCAGATCGATACCGGTCACGCGCCCGGGAAGGCGTTGTTTCAGCCAGCGGGCCGCCCAGACCACGCCCATGCCGTCCGGCAGGATCAGGTGCGCTTCCAGAACCGCCTGACGAAGCTGCGCGTCGCGTTGCATATTCACGATTTTGGCCGCGTTCACGACCCCGATCAGAAGTTGGCTTCGCCGACGGATGGTTTCATCCACGATCCCCAACACTGTGCCCATCCCCTCCGCGCAGATCGAAACGCCGAACAAATCGCGCGTGGGCCAGGTAGGTGCTACGGTAAACGGATTGCCGGGATCAGGACTCATCTCTCAATAGTTTACGATTGGACCACGCCAGAAGGAGCCACCCGAGATGGTACGGGCGACACTCGTAGTCGATGCGACCGGGGCGAAACACCCAGCCCAGCCCCGGCACCCTAAGCCCTCGATGAATGCGGCTCGCCAGGGCCTGAGCCGTCCGAGAAAATTTACCCGGTTCGTGTCGGGCGACTTTCCGCCAGATGACCCCGAGGGATTCATCCAGGAGTGAGCAAGTCGCCTCGCCGGTTGGGCCGCGCAATTCCATAGGATCGAGCAACCAGCGAACCCCTCGCTCGATGGCCGACCGGTACGTCTGCCCCGTCACTTCCTGAATCGCCAAGAGCGCCATCGGCGCCATCGCGTCTTGATGAACCGCATAGACCGGATAGGGCTCGATGACGCGCCCCGTCCGCAGATCCCAATGCCACCACCATTGCCCCTCCGCGCCCTGCATCGCGCACATCTGCTCGGCGCACCGGCGCGCCGCCTGAATCGCCGCTTCGTCTCCGGTGGCGGCGTGGTAATGCGCCAAGGCCTGGATCGGATAGACCAGATCCGCGAAGCAAGCCACGTGCCCGCGCAGAACCGAGCCCCGCACGTCTACGGGCCAATGGCGAAAAACGCCCGACCGGGGCACGAAAGATCGAATCAGCCGGTCCGCAATCTGGCGCGCCAGATCGCTTTGTTCCTGTCGTAGCGTCGCGTCGACCATCAACGCCGCCAGGCACCAGGCCACTTCCACGGTGGGATGGGCTCCCTCCACCGGCCTGAGTTCGACGAGTCGGTCCAGGGCTTTGCTTGCAGCCTCATCCTTCATTGCCAGCGCCGCCCAAAGGGTTAACGCTGCGTCGCCCAGGTTGCTCACCTGCTCGACACCGTCAATGAGCCGACGACAAGCCCGGGCAGCCTCTCCCTCACCGAGCACCTCCACGGAAACCTCCGGCTGCTCACTCGCAAGACCGATCAGCGCGATCGCCGTGTAACGCGGGCTGGATCCTTCCAGGATCAACGCGCCATTGCTGTCGCGCCGTGCCCGAAACGCAAACAGACCTTGCTCGCGGCAGTACATCCGCTTCAAGCCGCAAAGCGCCAGGGACCGCAGGCGATCGATCGCGGCATCGAGCGGATCGGCCGGGGTCGGACGATCTCGCGTGGCTAGAGCAAGCTCTATTTTTCTGTAGCGGTCCAACGACCGTTTTTCCCGGGAGATTTACCCGAAATGGCGAAACACAATAAATGGAAACGCTGTAGTTGAGTCAAGACGATTAGGGTCGGGCGGACAAACCTTGCAGCGCGGACCCGCGGGTCAGGAAACCGAACGGATCGAAGCTGTCTTCCAGCGTACCACCGCCGAAACGAGACAACTGGAGTTGCCGGCGATTCATGAACTCGATACCGGTGACGGAATAGGTCGCCGTCACACCGGCGCGAAGGAAGATGTTGCGATTGATGAAATCCTGAATCTTCGTCTCGAGGGTTTCGGGAACCCAGAGAATATCGCCCGGAATCAAGACGATGTTGGGATCCCGGGCGCTCGCTAGACGGTCCAAATCGAGCTTTACGTGAACGTCGGACCCGTCGGGAAGTCGGCGGATCAGCGTACCTTCTCTCGGGATGACGTCGGTCCGAACTCCCCCAGCCGCCGCCAACGCCTGTAGAATCGTCAGTTCGGTTCCTTGAGGGTAGCTCTGCGGCGCCGGTCGATTCACCAGGCCTCCGACAAAGATCGTGTTGGGCCGGGCCGCTTGAACATAGACGATGTCTCCCTCTTCCAGGGGATCGAGCGCCAACGCGGCATTCAACTGGACCGGATCTCGAAGATCCAACGTCACCTCTTCGCCGGGACGGCGGATGCGGCGGAGGGTGGCTATTCCCGAAGCCAGATCCGAGACTCCCCCGGCGCCGACGATCGCATAAAGCATGTTGCGATCGGTTCGGCGAAGCGGAACCAGCCCAGGCGATGTGACCGAGCCGACCACCAGAACGTTCGATGTGTCCGGCGACAGCAGCTCGACATAGATGGCCACGTCCCGCAGTACGTCGGGCACATAGGCCGCTCTAATCGCGTCCTCCACGTCCTCCAGGACCATGTTTGCAACTCGGATGGCGCCGACCACCGGCAGTTCAATCTCGCCCCGGCTATCTACACGCGCCTGGATCGGAGGGCGGACAACGCTTGAGTCGCCACCGGTCAGCGTAACGGAAAGGACATCGGATGGGCCCACGCGATAAGGACCGAGCTGGCGATCCAGCATGGCCGCAGACGCTTCAGCCGCCTCCTGCGATAGCACAGGCTTCCCATGAGCCCGCATCTGCTGCTGCAACTGGAGGAATTCGGAAATGCTGATCCGATGATCGGAGCAACCGCCTACCGCACCCGCGACGGCAACCAGAAAACCGAGCGTACTTGCCTTATAGAATGCCATCCTTCGGCCCACACCGTTACTTCCTTGAAACTGAATCCAAACCACGTGTTTTCCATTATCGGACATCCGTGGCGAACACTTTGGTCTATTGATTGCGAAGGCGGGCGTAGGCAGGCGAATCCGGCGGCAATGGTCGCATTTGCGGGAATGAAATGACTACGTTACGGTCCCCGCCCGCGGTTCAGACCTTTTCCAAGACACGAGTCCCAACGCCGTAGGACTGGTAGTCTACGTAGGCCCCGTAGCCTCCGTAGACCGAGCCGATCGGAACCCCGACCAGCACCGCTCCCACAAGCCGTCCGCCGGCGTCGGTTAGATCGGTACAGGCCTGGGCAACCTCAGCCCGCCGGCAATGCGACGATCGTAGAACCAGGATCGTGCCGTCGGCCTGACTGGAGAGGATACGAGCGTCCGCCACCGGAAGCACCGGCGGACTATCCAGCAGCACAAAGTCGTACGACTCCTTCCACCGCGCCAGGCAGCGCGATAGCACCCCGTTGGCCAAGAGCTCCGCGCTGAAGTTTTCCGGTAGCTCGCCGGCCGCCAGGATATCCAGTTTGTCGACTGAACTCCGGACGATCACCTTTTCGTCCGCGGTTGATCCCATCAAGAGTGCTGCCAAGCCGCTTTCCGAGGCGAGGTTCAGCCGTTGGGCCAGCGACGGACGACGCAGATCCGCCTCGACCAGCAACGTGCGCCGGCCGAGCATGGCCAGGCTGCGCGCCAACAGGACGGCAAAGCTCGTCTTGCCGGCCCGGCTGGAGGCGCTGGTTACGAGAACCACGTTGGAAGTGTCTTGGTCAAGGCGTTCCAGCAGGGCTGTGCGGACCATCCGAACGCTTTCCATCAGCAAGGGACTCGTATCGAGCATCAGGTTGACGGATGGAGGCAGCGGAGGCAGTTGACCGAGAAACGGCGCATGAACCGCAAAACGCACTTCACCCGGTCCTCGGATTTTGGAGTCCATCGAGATTCGGATGTACCCCACGCCCAACGCCGCCATCAGCGCCAGACCGACCGACATCCCCGTCAAAAGTAGCCGGCGATCGCGGGAAGGCTTGGACGGCTGCACGGCGTGCGCCGCGACTGAGATTCGCGCCGGGGCGTTGCTTTCCAGTTCCAACTGCGCGATCCGCGAACGCACCGCATCATACAGCTCTCGCTTGTATCGGATCTCCTCGTTGTACTGCGCGATCTGCTTGGCGATCTCGCCCGCTTCCGCCACCTTCCGGCGTTGGCCGGCGATCTCGCCCCCGAAGAGTTCCACGTGTCGCGCCAGCCGCTTGGCCTGCCGATCGATCGGAACCGCGCCGACCACGACGACCGGACTATTCGACACGGATCTCGCCTGAAACGGACCCTCCTCCCAACGCATCTCAAGCTGGGCTTCTCTTTGGCGGAGCAGGCGTTCGGCGTGCCCGACGCTGCTGACCAGTTGCTTGATCCTTGGATGGACCTCACCGTATTCCTGGCGGGCCAGCGTCAATTGATGCCGAATCATCTCCGCCTTGATGCTGAGGCCTCGCCACTCGGGATCTTCGCTATATCGTTGCACCGCTTGGTTCGACACGGCGCCGGCGCTCCCGTCTGTGGTTTTTCCTTCATCCTCTACCGACGACTTGCGCATATTCATTTCCCATTGCGCCAGCGCCAATTGTCGCTCCAGGGCGGCCCGCTCTGCTTCGAGCGTGCTCAAGTGGGTGGTAAGTAGCAGGCGAAGCTCCTCAGACCCGGTCGTGCCCAGGCGATTGGACAGGTTGAATTTGGTCGCCACCAGCCCGTCGATTTCCCGCTGAAGCGAAACCTGTTCGTTGCGGAGTGTCTCAAACCGGTGGAGGCTTGTTTCCTTTGCTGATTCATCAATATATCGTCTGTATTCATCCACGACGGCATCAACCAGCACCTTGGCATCACTCGCGTCTTGAGTGACGATCGACACGTCGATCAGCTCCGTGTTGCGACGCGGACGGATCGACAACGCCTCTCCAAGCCGCTCGATCGGATTGCTTGGGACGTTACCCGGAAGGGCGGAGTCGTCCCGTGTGTACCATTTCGTCCGGCGAACGTCCTCGCGATCCAGCACCCGTTGCAGTACGTTGGGACTCCGGATAATCGAAACCTGCGTGTTTAGATACGAGCGATACAAGGGCACGATTCCGTTGTCTTCCGTTTTGAACACGATCCGGGTAATCACCGGCGAGACGCGCACAATCGCCGTCGCGTCAAACGTCGGAGGAAGGAAGAGCCAGACGTACGGGATGGTAGCGCCGCAAATCAACACGAACGTGCACAGCATCAGCCATTTCGACCGCCAGAGCATCCCCGCCGAAAA
>JADFMZ010000163.1 GCA_022563615.1 Planctomycetota bacterium | reverse complement strand
GGCATATCGTATGCGTCGAGGATCCGATCGAGTATTACCACTCGCACAAGAAGTCGCTGATCAATCAGCGTGAGGTCGGCGTGGACGTCCCCAGTTTTTCCGAGGCCCTTCGCCGCGTGTTGCGGATGGACCCGGACGTGATTCTGGTCGGCGAGCTGCGCGACCTGGAAACGATCCAGGCAGCCGTCCGTGCGGCGGAAACGGGTCACCTGGTGTTCAGCACCCTCCACACGACAGGATGTCAGGGCACGATCACCCGAATCATCGACGCGTTTCCGCACGAGCAGCAGGAGCAGATCCGGGTGCAGCTTTCCACGAATCTGATCGCCACCCTCTCCCAAGCGCTGATGCCGCGCATTCCCTCGGGAATGGTGGCCGCCTTCGAGTTCATGGTGACGACTCCGGCGATTGCCAACCTCATTCGCGAGAATAAAACCTACCGGCTCGACTCCGCCATTCAAACAGGCAAGAAGTTCGGCATGCAATTGCTCGATGAGCATTTGTGGAAGCTCTACGAAAGCGGCCAGGTAACGGCCGAGGATTGTGTCGATCGCTCCCGCAACGCCGGCGACATGCAAGACAAAATCGATGCCCACCGTCGCCAAATGGCGACGGGCCAACTGGGCGACCCAAAGGACGAAGACGAGACCCGACACGTCATGAGAACCTCATGAGCGATTCGCCTACCGTTCAAAAAGACGTCTCGAAAGCCCCAGCCGCTGGGACGGTCCGTCCGCAGAAAATGCCCCCGATCGAGCAGCTTCGGGGGCGCCCCCTTGGGCGCATCCTGATCAAAATGGGAAAGCTGCGCCGGGCCCAGGTCCACGAGGCTCTGGACATTCAAAAGGAGAAGCGAGGGCCAGTCGGATCAATCCTTGTGGAGTTGGGATACATCACCGAAGAGGATCTCAACATCTCCCTGGCCGCCCAGAGCGGCATTGGCATGGTGGATCTTACGAAGCTGGATATCGGCCCGGAGGTGATCGCCGTGATGCCGGCGCAGATGGCCAATACCTATCGCGTCATTCCCTATGAACTCAACACCGAGCGTAACGAACTGACCATAGCGCTGGAAAGCCCGGACAACTTCGTGGCCACGGACGATCTTCAGACGCTGCTGGGCATGAAGATCAAGGCCGCCTTGTGCAGCTCTGCGGAATTGCAAAAAGCCTTGGATCGCTATTACCCGGAAGGCCAACAGGATTCGATCAAGGATCTGATCGGCGACCTCGAAGCAAACACCGATTTAGCAAAGTTCGATGGTCGCGGCGACAGCATCGACCTGATGGAGCTGAAGGAGATCGCCGATCTGAACCCGGTGAAGAAGCTGCTCAACCTGGTTCTGCTCCAGGCGATCAAGGACAAAGCGAGCGACATTCACTTCGAGCCGTTCGAGGACGAGTTCAAAATGCGTTACCGGATCGACGGCGTGCTGTATGAGATGGTGCCGCCGCCGCGTTACGTCGCCCTTGCGATCGCCTCACGGATCAAGGTGATGGCGAATCTGGATATCGCCGAGCGGCGGCTTCCACAGGACGGGCGGATCGAACTGCAGTTCAAGGGCGCCCCGATCGATCTGCGCGTCAGCGTGCTTCCAACGATGTTCGGGGAGAGCGTCGTGCTCCGGGTTCTGGACCGATCCAACGTTCAGTTGAGCCTGAACAAGATCGGAATGCGGGATGACGACCTAGTCACCTTTCGGCAGCTCATCCACAAGCCCAACGGTATTGTCATCAACACGGGACCGACCGGCTCCGGCAAAACCACCACCCTGTACGCCGCGCTGTCGGAACTCAACAACCCGGAAGTCAAGATTTTAACGGCTGAGGATCCGGTCGAGTACGACATCGATGGGTTGGTCCAGATCCAGGTCCGACCGGACGTCGGCCTGACTTTTGCACGGGCGTTGCGGAGCTTCTTGCGCCAAGATCCCGATATCATTCTCGTCGGCGAGATTCGTGACCTGGAAACCGCCCAGATCAGCGTACAGGCCGCGTTGACCGGACACTTGGTCCTATCGACGCTGCATACGAACGACGCCCCGTCCGCCATTGCGCGCCTGTTGGATCTGGGTCTGGAGCCGTTTCTCCTGACCGCGACTCTGGAGGGAATTGTCGCGCAGCGGCTGGTTCGGCGGATCTGCACTCATTGCAAGACAGAATATCGTCCGACCGAGAAACAGTTGATGGAGTTGGACCTGCGGCCCGAAGAAGCCGGTGATCGCATGTTCCACTACGGAAAAGGTTGCGACTACTGCAACAGCACCGGGTATCGCGGACGAGTGGGCATCTATGAAATCATGGTGCTCGACGAGGCCCTTAAGGAGCTCATCATGGAGCGGGCCGCCACGGTGATTCTGCGGCGAGAGGCGATCAAACGCGGCATGAGAACGCTTCGGGAGGTGGGCCTGATGGCGATCTACGACGGCGATACGACGTTGGACGAGGTGGTCAAGGAAACCATCGTCGATGATTAGGAGTCCCCGCGGGCCGGACTAAGCCGTAACTGGAATCGTAAGTTTCGCGGCGGTCGGAGCCGCAAACTTGAAACAAACGCGATCCCACGCGGGTGGCTCGCGGCTACGATTAATCGTAGCATCGCGCTGGCTGAAGCCCGCGGCTCGGGTGGCTGACGTGTAGCGTATAAGGATGCGGTGATGGCGACGTTCACGTATGAAGCGATGAATCAGGCGGGCCAGGAGGTCAAGGACGAGATCGAAGCGCCGTCCGCCGAGGACGCACTGGCCAAAATCCGCAACCTCGGCTTTTTCCCGACGCGTCTTCGCGAAAAAGGCGGAACTAAGGCCAAAGCGGCGACGGGGGGCAAGAAGAAAAGCGCCGGTTTTTCGATCGGGCGCGTCAGCACCAAGCAAATCACGTTATTTACCCGACAGCTCTCCACCCTTCAGGACGCAGGCCTGCCCATTCTTCGAAGTCTCAACATCCTCCAGGATCAGCAAAAGCCCGGATTGATGAAGAATATTCTACGCACCATGGCCGAGGACATCGAAGGCGGGACCACCCTTTCCGAGGCTTGCGGTCGTCAACCCAAGGCGTTCGATCGTCTTTACGTCAACATGGTGGCTGCCGGCGAGACTGGCGGCGTGTTGGATCTGATCCTGCAACGCCTGGCCGACTTCATGGAAAAGGCTCAGAAGCTCAAACGGCAGGTGATTGGGGCGATGGTATACCCGGCCGGGGTGGTCACGTTCTCCGTGGTTATCGTGACGGGAATCATGATTGTGGTCATCCCGAAGTTCAAGGATATCTTCATGGACTTCGACGTCACGTTGCCCGGGCCCACGCTGTTCTTGATGGGTGCTTCCGACTGGGTTACCCAGGGTATGCCGCCTGGCTGGGCGGTCATCCTCTTTGGTCCGTTGGCTATCTTCATGCTGTTTAAGCTGATCCGATCCTCCAAGGGCGGGCGTTACACCACCGACGTGATCGGCGTGAAAGTGCCGATCTTGGGCGGTTTGCTGCGCAAGAGCGCCATTGCGCGCTTCACGCGAACGCTGGGGACGCTGATCAGCGCCGGCGTTCCGATCCTGGAGGCGATCAACATCACCCGCGACACGGTGGGAAACGAGGTGTACGCCCGGGCCATGCAAAAGTGTCACGACGCCATTCGCGAAGGTGAGAGCTTCGCCGCCCCACTCCGCCAGACCAACACCTGCGATGGACTCGTCGTGAACATGATCGACGTGGGCGAGGAGACCGGAGAACTCGATAAGATGCTGCTCAAGATCGCGGATAACTTCGAGGAGGAACTGGACGTCGCGGTGAAGAGTATGACCTCCTTGCTCGAGCCGGTGATGATCGTAGGACTCGGCGGAGCCGTCGGCTTCATCGTCGTGGCGTTGTTTATGCCGTTAGTGGAGTTGATTCAGGCGGTGACGTGACGGGCTAGATCATTGTGCCCAATGTTTTCTCACGCGGGCCAAGACCTGCAGCGTAGACGACGGATGAAACCCAACATGTCCGAGAGATTCAATCGTTCGCCAGGAAACGCAGCGCCGGCGTTCACGCTGATCGAGCTGCTCACCGTGGTGTTCATTATTTCGCTGTTGATCGGGATTCTGGTGCCTTCGCTTTCAGCGGCCCGCACCGCCGCCAAAAAGGCGGTCTCCTCCAAGGCGCTGCAGACGATCACGGTCGGGCTGGAAATGTTCAGCAACGACAACGGCGCCCAGTTTCCGCAAACCAACGGATATCCGCCGTCGTTTGCCCATCCGCCGATCCGCGGCGTGTCGTTCAGACCGCATCTGGGGGAGTTTCCGTTCCTGGAAGTCCCAGTGCCGGTCTACGGGGCGCACTGGCTGCCGGCCATGCTGATGGGCGTCGATACGCTCGGTTACGTCCAGCGCGGTTCGGTGCCCAAGAACCTGCGGGAATTCCCGTCGAAATGGTACACGCCCGATCCGCTTGGAGAGAACACCACGCTCAACCGGGCGCCGCTCTACGTCGATCCTGGCAACCTCCCGATGCTCAAGACCAAGGATCTACCCGGGCGACCGGATAAGCAGTTCTTTCCAAACTGGGACAACAACAACCCCTTCGGTACGCAAAACCTGCCGGTCATCGTGGACGGGTTCGACTACCCCGTTCTGTATTACGTGGCCAACAAACACGGCCGAACCACCAACATGGTCGAGCGCGAACATCTTGCCAACAACACCTACACGGGCGGTCCTCAGCGAGAGGGCGTGCCCTATTACTTCCACCAGGACAACGCGGGCTTCACCGGAACGGATATCGGAACGGTGACGGGCCCCGGCTGGAACTTCAACGGCGAGCACACCATCACCCGGACCGGCGCGGACCTCGACGCCGCCCAGTTGATCCTGCCCGAGAATCGAGACACGTTCGCCCGCTATGTCGCGGGTCGCAAGCTCTTTCGCAACCTGGAGGCGACGATAGATCCGCCTCCGGCTTCGCCGCTAAGGCCGGTCAACTCCGACTCCTTTTTGCTAATCAGCCCCGGGGCGGACGGGCGCTACGGGACCAACGACGACATCTCCAATCTACCCGGGTGGCCTGATTAGTGCTTCGCAGCGAGATGGTTTTCGGGTCGGCTCTGATGTCCCATCCATTCGGGCGTGTCGCAACACTACAAGGATCGTGCTTATGAACAAACGTCACCGGACAAGCGCGGGCAGGGGCTTTACTCTGATCGAAATGATGGTGGTGGTTGCGATCATCGCCCTTCTGGTGTCGGCGTTGCTGCCGGCGTTCAGCGCCGTCCGCACGCGGGCGCGTCTCACCCAGGCCCAAGCGATGTTCACCGCCTTGGAGGCCGGCCTGCAGCTCTTTCGCGGCGAAAGCGCGCTGGGGGCCTTACCCCCCTCGTCGAGTGATAACCCCGCCAATCGGCAATGGATCGCCAATCCCAAGCTCAAGAACGCGGGCAACGGAGGCGAGGATCCCGTTCGTATCAGCGGGGCGCACTTGCTGGCCCATGCCATGATCGGCGCCGACGGGCTTGGCACCCCTGGCTTCAAGGACACCGGCAGCGGAGGGGGTCGCGACGGGCTATGGTGGAACGACACCCACGACAACGACAAAGGAATCTACGAACTGGACCCGACCACGTTGCAACCGGTCCACCCACGCTACGGCGGCGCCGGCTACGTGGACGACAAGATGCGCGAACGGATGAAATCGCTGAATGACCTGGCCGACGGCGGTGTTATCCAGAATCTACCGATCGCTTTGCCCGACACAGCCAGGGACGAACTGATGTTCGTCGACCCCTGGAACACGCCCGTCCTTTACTATCGCGCCAACCGGGCGGCCATACGGATGGTCTCCGCCAATGCCAACCCGGGCGTGTTCCGGCAGGAGGACAACGGTATCGTCACGGGCACGATCAACGGCACGTTCGGCTTTACCTTCGACGGTTTGGATTTCGGGCCGGGCAAGGTGGGCGCCAATTACCACGCCATGGCCAATGCGATCGCCCCGGGGCCGGACCCGAAAACCGTTGACGTGTTGAACGACACCACCTTCGACGACTCCTTTGCACGGTTCATCCTGGACCCTTCGGTGAAGGTTCGCCATACGCCGGTCAATACGGATTCCTATCTGATGATTAGCGCCGGGGTCGACGCCCGCTACGGAACCGACGACGACGTAATCAACTGGACACGCATACTGGAGTAGAACAGACGTGGTTGATGCATCCCGCCAGGATGACGCGTTCGGCGCCAGCGCGGCGGCGACCTACCCGCGCTGCCGTGATGGGCGCTCGCGCGTGCGCGGCTTCACGATTCTCGAACTCCTCGTGGTCATGCTGATCCTTACGGTCCTGATTAGTACGGTCGTCGTTGTCGGCACGACCGTCATTCAAAAGGGCAAGGTCAACAACACCAAGGCTGTGCTACAGGTTGTGGCGGATGCGCTTGAGGAGTTCAAACGCGAACAACAAACGCACCGGACGATCACGAAGCGCAAGGCCTATCGAAACCGCTACGGCGATTATCCGCCGGACGAACTGGAGGTCTTCACTCCGTTAGGTCTTCCAGGCAGCGTCCCCCCTCCCGCCAATCGGTCGCTTGCCGTTGGAAGGGCGCCGATCGTCCCTACGCCCGGCCCGACCGCCTGGCCCAACATGCGTTTTTATGCAAACGGCAATCCGCTCCAAGACTCGCTCGAGCACCGCGACCTGGCGGCGATGATCGTGGCCATCGAAACCATGAGCGAAAAGGCTGCGTTGATTCTCGGACGCCTCCCCAAGCGAAACCGCACCAGCGGCCCGATTGATCTCGCAACCGGGGAGCCCTTGTTGTGGCTGGATCGCGACGGCGACGGACTATGGACCGCGAATGAAGACTTTCAGATTCGCTACATCACGGACGCCTGGGGCGTGCCGCTGAGTTATCTCGCCCAGCGCGACTGGAAAGCGAACGATCCACCACCCCAACAACTGTTGAAAACGTCCACCAACCACCCGGGGTGGAACGAAGCCTCCACCGAGATCATCCGAATCAACCGGGGCCAGCCGCTGATTTTTTCCTACGGCCCCGACGGCAAGGACCAACTCACCGAGGAATGGATGGTCGATGCCAGCGGCGTGCCCGGTGTGGCTTCGCTTGTGGGCGACTTCGAGGGCACCGCTCCCCACGGGCAGATCGATCATCACCTTAACGCCGAC
>JADFMZ010000457.1 GCA_022563615.1 Planctomycetota bacterium | reverse complement strand
GTTTGCGCGAAGGGCTGGCCGAAACGTTTACGGTGAATCGTCTGGGTCTGCCCGGTTCGTTGCGGCGATGTTTATGCACGACGAACGTGATCGAATCGCCAAACTCTGGGATTCGTCGGCGAACGGGTCGAGTGACTCGTTGGACGGATGGTTCCATGGTGCTGCGCTGGGTTGCCTCGGCGCTGCTCGAAACGGAGAAATCGTTCCGCCGGATCATGGGCTACGAGCAATTGTGGATGCTCAAGACCCATCTCGACAACCCGTCGGAAAGCAAAGCGGTTGCTCGGGAGAGGAAGACCGGGTAACCTGTGAAACCACGAGTCGCCATCCAACCTTCAACTGGCAATGGGACATCCTCGTCTGGCATGCTCCACGATTGCGTGGGCATGTTTCACGCACCGCAGCATGTAGGGTCCGCCGTGCGGACCATCTTGGGGTGATCGCGAAGGTGGTCCGCCCGGCGGACCCTACAACTTGGGGTGATCGCGGGTGCTGGTCCGCACGGCGGACCCTACAACTACAACTCGTCGGGAGGGCCTGGAGGAATTGGTTACGCGGCTTCCCGGTCTGCCGACGGACGGTCGGGCGGTTGCGCGCAGCGTTCACATAGCCCTACGCGCGTTTCTCGCACAGCGTACCCGCACAAGTGGCAAAACGATGGATCCGGTCGACGGCGCTCGAACCAAAGGGAGAGACAGAACCGACGTGATCGGGAGACCAGCCCGGTTAGCGCCAGGGCCGACAGACCGGCGTTGGTCAGCATCTTCGTCCAAGCCACAACCTCGCCGGCGCCGCAGCCGCAGTCGAAGGCGATCTGGAAGAACGGCGTTCCCTCTTCCGCGCGGATGGCCAACGTTCGCATCAGGATCGCCGGCGTAAACACGGCCAGCATCAGACCGATCAACCCCGCCGCCCCGCGCACCCATAGCCCGAGAATCAGCGCCGTCCCGCAAAGAATCTCCATCCACGGCAGCACGATGGCTGTACCGTTCAGGAAGATCCCCGGCGACTCCGGAAGCATTTCGTACAGACGGATCTGCTTGAGAAACTCGATCGGGTGCCCGACCTTCTGAACGCCCATGTAGATGAACAGGACGCCCAGAACGAGCCGGACGATCAGCAGAGGGACTCCCGTTTCGTCCGCGCGTCGCAGGATGGATGGGTTGGCGGTCACGGTTCCCGGCGTCCCTCCTCGATCGGCATGCCGTTGGCCGTCCATTCCTCCCAACCACCCGCGAAAAGGTGGATCGCATCGTAGGGAACGTCGGCCTCCACCAGCTCTCGACACATGAAAACACTGTCCTCACATTCGCCACCGCCGCAATACACAATGACGTTCATCGCCCCCATCGTGTGGGCCAGCACTTCGTCGATGTAGGAATCAATGTTGTAGGGATCGCACTGGATGGCGCCGGGGATGTGCCCGCTCTCGTATTGCTCGTCGTTGCGGGCGTCGATCAGAACGTTCAGCCCCGCGTCGGTGGCTGGGTCGTTGAACAGTTCAGCCAGTTCGTCGAAGGTGATCTCTTGATAGCGATGTTTGGCGTGGGTGGCGCCGCTCGCACCGGCTTGGTCCTCGGGCTGTTTGGGTAGCGCGAGGCCGGCGCCGGTGTCAAAGTAGTTCTTCGTCCACTGGATTGATCCTGAACCTCGGACGGCATTGGCGGTATAAGCCAATCCCACGGACAGAATGACCAGCGCCAGCGTTTCGACGAGCATTTTTCGTAACATTCTCATGGCCTTGATGATCCTTTGATCTCTACCGGCTTCGCGGGCACGCTGTGCCATCGAACACTCTATCTATCATCCGAAACGGCCCGACCCGGGTCAATGGATGAAGGGCTGTCGTTGCGCTCGGGTGACAAGATTGATCGGGACGAACGGGATGTTATCGGGAGTGATTCGCGCAAGGGCGTGTGGTCCTAGCGGCGTGTTTCGCAAATTGTGCGACTATTATTATGATAGATTCCGCCGGATTCTTACTGCGGGAGCGTTCGCGCAGGCTGAAGCCTGCGGCTCAGTTATACGCTTCCCACAAATTAAGTGCGCTCTTTGATGTACGGTGCATCACAGACAGTTTTCATTAGCTC
>JADFMZ010000456.1 GCA_022563615.1 Planctomycetota bacterium | reverse complement strand
CCGTAGCGAGTTTCTTGCACCCCTCAACGCCAACGCGATGCCGAACCAACGATCGCTGTTGCTCAGCTCTCGACGGCAGGGCCCCTATCGAATCACATGGTTGGTGTTCCCGCTTTGGTTGTCCACCGGCGTACTTGCGCTGATCGGCACCGTTCCGTTGCTGCACGGGCCGATCCGGCAACGGTTACGCCAATGGCGTGGTCAATGCATTGTGTGCGGGTATGATCTGACGGGCAACCGCAGCGGCCGATGCCCCGAGTGCGGCCAGCGATTCCGGTAACGCCTCGGGCAACAAGGCGGCCATCACGGTTGGCGTCAGATTGAAAATGCGAGATGCCGTTCGGGGAGGCACATCATGCACTCCCCGAACGGCACCGTTTCATCGCCGGTTAAGATCGTTGACCGTTAGTTACTGCTCCCATTCGTCACGCATCCTTCGTATGAGGGTCGACCGCTCAGGTTCATGAGCAATCCGGTGGGCAGGTATTCCGCGGGCAGCGTGTCCTTCTGCCATCCGTCCCCACGGACGATCACGCAGCTAGCTTCGCTCTGCCTTTGCGGGTCGCCGAATATCACTTCGGAGCGGTAATGGAACGCGTATCCCTCCCGGTCTTCGGTTCCTTCGAAATAAATCCTCTGGGTTTCCGCATGGGCGTCCACAAAAACGCGATTGAAGGTCCAGTCCTTGCCGTGCCAGCCTCGGATCGCCTTGGTCGGACCCGGATCCACCCCCGGCGACAGATCCAGCCCGTTGAAGCCGTTGCATCGCTCTCGACGGCACGCCCAGGCCCACCGGCCTATATTCTCCTCGTAATAGAGCGTACGCGCCGGTGTCGGCACCCGGCTCGACGGCCGCAGATAGGGCGAGTTGCTCCCCATTTCCTGGGGTTGGAAGTTATCCCCGAGCGGTTGGTTCTGACTCCAGATCATAAACACGTTGGCCGCGTAGCTGTTACCGAAGTGGTCGTAGGAGGATCGCTCGGAGTTTCTGATCCAATCCGGGCAATGGGCGCCACGGGGCGGGCCGTCATCACCCGGACAATGGAACAAGTCAAGATCCAATGCGGTGTCGTTCAAAGCGCCGATGCGGTCGAACCTTCGATCGGGCGCCAGAGTGGTGCCGTCCTTATTCTGATACGCCTTGGCCCGTCCGTAGTCCGTGAAGCCGCCCTTGAAGAGGACATCGTTGAGCGGTCTGCCGGAAGGCCCGAAGCCCGCCGCCGTGCCGTATTTGCTGCCGAGCGGCGTGCCGGCGTACTCGGTCACGAAATCATCGAACCCGATGCCGGCCTTGCCGCCCCATTCATACGCCCCGATGAACGTTGGATCTGAAGGAACCTGCTTGTACTGGAGCGGATGGATCGGGATGCCGAACCCGCTCAAATCGTCCGCGTCATACACCCGGCTACTGGTACCAATGTTCTTAATGTGCGACAGACAGGCATTCTGCTTTGCCTGACGTCGCGCCGCTTCGAGCGAAGGCAGGAGGATCGAGATCAACAGGGCGATGATCGCGATCACAACCAGCAATTCAATCAAAGTAAACGCAGCGCGGCCGCTCGGACGACTCGCACCCTTCGCAAAGTTCTGACCTAACATGATCCACGTCTCCTCAAGCCAAAAATGCAGATTGCCATCTCAAACGGCTACTGCAATTTATCTGTCCCGGCTGAACGCCGGGCGTAAAGCCAAAGCAATTCCCTACGTCTTGTTACCACAACCCAACGTCTGCTGTCAAGATTGAACCCTGTCGCCAACCATCCCCCCGACCCCAAGACCGCCTTTGGACCGAGCCGCAAGGCTTGTTCTTCCGGCTCTACCGTATTGCTTCCCTTCTGTGGCTCGCCACTCAACCCTTACAACACGAAAACCGGACGCGCGACGGGTGAAAAATCCAAAGATTTTTGACGTCCGGCACAGCAGGGCCTCCGGTGGGGGTATGATTACAGTGGGACAGTGGGGCCGAGCCCGATTCCGCGCGGATCGAGGGCCCCCTGGGGGCGGTTCAACGGATCATTATTGCCATGAGCTGCAGCCTGTCGGAAGAGGAGCTTTGGAGCGGGCTCGACCGGGATGCGCCGGAAATCGCCGAACACGTGGCTG
>JADFMZ010000455.1 GCA_022563615.1 Planctomycetota bacterium | reverse complement strand
CCAGGGCAACGCCCTGGGTTCTCTTATCCCGCCCTTGCAGGGCTCGCGTTGCGTTGGACCGAATCGACTCCCAGGGCGTTGCCCTGGGCTACCATGTTGTGCCCTTTCAAGGCGAAGCGGAAGGCACGCAACGTCGATCATCCCCGCCCAAAACGTTCCGGGCCCGGTGGGCTTGGCTGTTCAATCGTTGTTCGGGGGTGGTTGATCGGTGATCCGCAGGCCTCGCTGGTCGAGCGGCAGAAGCCGAAAACCGGTATCGGGCGGGCGCTTCCAATCTTTGTTTCGCGCGACAATGCCGCCGTTGTCAATCTCATCCATGCCGATCGAATAGATGACGATGCCGGACTCTTTCACAGCCATGCGCAACGGTTGACCATCAAACGGGTCGGTCGGCACGGCTTCCAAGTAATCCGGAACCAGTTCAGCCAGTGAGTTCGGGAGTCGCCCGGTGATGAGTCGGAATCGCTCCGCCACCAGCGACGTGCGGACACACTCGAGATGCGCGCCGATTCTTACGTGAAGTTGCATGGCGAATGTCAGAGTCGGCATCATGGTTTTCACGAGGATTTGTGTAGGACCTAGCCTGGGCATTTCGACTTCAATACGCCTAGCCGCGTCGATGAGGGAGCGCGGATCGTCAGCGGCGTCCACTAACCAGCCATACATTTCGGCGCCGCGCAACTGGTTGTTGCGGACAAGCCACCATGGGAACCCTAACATCGGAAAGGGGAAAGTGGTTGCGGGATCGTTCACACCTGACGTCACCGATGACAGCGAGAGCCGCCCCTGGCCGATTCCTTCGCATGTTTTAAGGAAGAAGGCTCGTTCGCCCCACAACGCCCACTTCATCGTCTCACTCGCAAGCTGGCTGGACACCAACCCTTCGAGAAAGTGAAGTTGCGCCTCGTCGATCTCACCGACGCGAAGAATACTCTCTATCTCTTGAACGATCAGGGCTTCAAGGGCCATTTGAACGAGCTGGCTGATGAGGACCGGTTCGTCGTACAGCGTGTTAGCCAGGTTGAACTGTAGGGCAATGTCGTTGACGCTTCCTGCAACGTCGCCGTCGATCATTCCCAACAAACCGTCAAGATAAAGCAGCCTGGAGGCGTTGCGGAGCGGGGTTAGATTGGGGAGAAGCGACTGGGTCGGGTCGGTCTCGTAGTCAACGTCAAAGCGCCCGGTCGGTGTGTCGCGCAGAGCGGCCAGTTCGTCGAGCAGATCCGCGTGCCGATCGCGAAACGCCCGGCTCGGTTCGAGCGTATAGCGTGGGATGCCGGTCAAGATGGTGTAGTCTCCACCCTCCCAGCCAAACACGAGCACGGCCGGTTCCACGCCGCCTTTCTTGATTTCCTCGAGGCGAGCGGAGAGTCGCTCAATCACGCGGGCCCCGTTACGATCTTCGGGGACGGTCGCGCGAAGGGCCTCGATTTCGGCGAAGGTCAGCGGTTGGCCCTGCTCGCGGAGGCCGGCGGCGAAGACCCTCCAGCGCGTGGTCGCAGCCACACCGAGGAGAAACACTGTCCCCACGACCAGCAGGATTACTACGCCGATCCCCAGCAGCGCTTTGAGCCACCGAGGCCACCGCCTTGTGGGTTGCGTCGATCCGGTCCTGTTCATCCGATGCCCCTGACGAATGGGCAATCCGCTGTCGTTTCCCCGGCGCGTGAGAAACTCCTACCGGGCCGCCGTACGACCAGGACGACGCGTTGTCCGTCGAGCTTGGCCCGAATCGCCCGCCGTGCCGCCCGATGAACCTTCTGAGCGTCCGCCAGGCTCGTCCCACCAAATTTCTGAACGATCAATGACATCGGCGACCGCATCATACCGGTTGCGCGTCGGACGTACATTTCGGAGGGCGATGCGATGGAAGGTCGCGTGCGTGACAGAATCGGCGGGCAGACGTGATCTGTCGCATGTTCGAATCGCGGGTGCATCGAACAGCCCCCAGCCCCAAAGGGGCGTCTTAGATCAGCCCAGGGCAACGCCCTGGGTTCTCTTATCCCGCCCTTGCAGGGCTCGCGTTGCGTTGGACCGAATCGACTCCCAGGGCGTTGCCCTGGGCTACCATGTTGTGCCCTTTCAAGGCGAAGCGGAAGGCAC
>JADFMZ010000162.1 GCA_022563615.1 Planctomycetota bacterium | reverse complement strand
CGCGATCCCGCCCTCCGTGACAACGGACCCAAGAGGCACCGGCCCGATCAGCTTGCCCTCCCGACGCAACCGCGACGGAAGGTCATCCCGATAGTCCACCACCACCGGCGGCATGATTGGATACGCAATCTGCGCGATCGGTCGGCTCGTTACAGCCGTTGCCGTCGGACGTAGCTTTCTCGTAACCGTCCGACCAGGCTTGAGCATCGTGAGCGCGTTCACCATTTCGGTCGAGCGCTTTGCACGCGGCGACGGCTGCGAAGCCAAGGCTCGCGGAGAGTTCCGATCCACGGCGCTGGAACCTGAAGCCTCCGCGACGGCCTCTACGCTCGAGGCCATCCTTTCAGCCGCTTGCCGTCGGCCCCGGTCGCCGTTTTCTGCGGTCCCCAGAAGGGGTGACAAACAGATGACACCGAAGGCAAGCCGCGATGCGCTGTAGCGGCGCCGCAACGTGCGCTGGCGCGAATTCACCTGCGCCGAGTCCTCTTGATTTCGGTCGGCCGTGCGCGGGAGGCGCTGTGGTCCCGGAAGTTTCTCGCTCATTCTTCCAAAGCTCATGAGAAATGGCTCCTATCTTGGAAGCAGATTGATCCAACAGGCGTTTCGAGATGAAGACGCGCGACTCCTTCGCGCGTTGCAGAGTTGGGTCGATTTACTAAGAGGGAAGAGCGTTGCGTTTCAGAGTCAAGGGTGCTGAATATTCGCCACGGAGTTTGACGGGCGAAAGCCGGCAGGACAGCGGTGCCGGGATGGCAAGTCCACACCGCGCTCCACACGGAACGGCGCAGCTGCCGGGCCTTTTGCAACGACCTTTTTCCTGCCTCTACCCCCAATGTTTAGCCCTCTGGGGTGCCGGCCCTGATTGGACATGTGGGCCGAGTACGCAACGTCAGATCGCCGGAGCGCCTCCGGTCCTGTTAGCCCTGTTGCAACGCCTCATGGCCAGCCGATTGGACGATGTGGCGATGCGAACTCGTGACAGTTGCGGGCCATCGGCTCCTATTAAGCTCCGACCGATAACCGCCTCCACTCTACTTGTGCGGTGTCGCCCATGCAAGGAAAAAACACTGTTTTTCGCAAACGGGTCCGGATGAGACGTGTGGAAATTGCACCGCGGGATCCAACTTTCGAGAACAAGCATCATAAGCACGATCGTTCCTCCACCAGTAGGCCCCATCCGTAGCCGTTGCCGCATTTGTGCACACACGGCGGGGGCTTAGACCGGCGCAATAACCGCGTCAAGGCCGCAACCCTCCTATGGCGGATAAGTAAGTTTTTCTCAAAGTAGCCGCGTGCAGTGTCCTCTAATTCCGACAACCGGTCGGCTGCGGATGGAATTCCTAAAGATGGAAAACGGAGGTCGAAGGCGTTGGGGCTGCTCGCGGGAGTGGACCCAAACGACGATAGGGGCCTTCACATCGGAGTGCACAAGGTGAATACAAGATCAAACGGACGAATGGGAACCTGGTTTCGATTGCTTCTTTTCCCGGCAGCTTTGCTCCTTGGGTGGGGTGCGGCCTGCAATTCAGGAGTCAGCCCGACGGGTGGATCTGCGGGAGAGGACGGTGGAGACAACGTACTCATCAATGACGCACTCGGATTCGAAGGATCACTCAACGGCAAGGTGGCGGACACGCAGTCCACAAGAGGCGCCACGGAAGAGGCCGCCGCCCAGACCGTGCCGCCGGAGTTTAACACAGCCACGACGGTAGTGCGATTCAAGGATTTGGCCGGCAATGACCTGGTGGACCCCAACGGTGAACCGATTCCGCCCGTCGCGATCAATGCTGACGGTACGTTTGCGGCTGAAAACCTTCCGGTCGGCACCGACTTCACGATCTGCGCCGACATCGACGCGGATGGGACTTGCGAAGTGGAGAGCTGCGTCAACATTCCCGGAGAAGTGGGTTCCGAAGAAGGAACTCTTTCCGGCGTTCGCGCCGATCCCCTGACCACGGTGGTCCTGGCCAAGCTCCGCCGACTCATGGAGGAACAGGGGATCGACCCGAAGGATCTGCCGTTCAGTCCGGCTGCGGTCGTGTCGAGGATCGTCAGCGCCTATACGAACCTTTTTGAGGATTCGGGAATCGATCAGGAGATTACGCTGGCCGACCTCGAATCGCTGGTCCTGGAACAACTGGCTGACCTGTTCGACGAAAAAATCCCAAGCGGCGCGCGAACCGGCATGCGTATGGTGGAGGGCAATCTGGAATTGTCCCGGGCCGAGAAGGCGGAGGATCTTGCCCGTGCGGCGGCGGAGGTCTTCCTGCGTGCGGGATTCCCGATTGCAGACCTTCCCGGCCTGCCGGATCTCAGTTCGCTGGGCGAGCTCGAAGATGTCATCAGCATGACACCCGAGGAGTTCTTCTCGCGGGGCGGCGAGGCCGATGCGATCGAGGGTTTCATCGAAGGGTTTCTGGACGACTTTTCCGGCGAGATTTCCTCGGATCTGATCGATCAGATCCCCGACGGGTTTATCGAGGATTTGGCGAGTGAGTTCCCGGACGGACTGCCGGAAGGATTCGAGGAGGATATTTCCGGCGACCTTGCGCAGATTATTTCGGACAACGAGTTTCTCATCGCGGTGGCTGAAATTGAGGAGGGTGACCCCTCTTTCACCACGGGCGAGCGCATCTATCTGAGCACTGTGTTGGAGCCCGACCGCAACTTCGCCAACTCCGGTGCACCGGATGGTGCCGACGGAGAGGGCCTGCCGCCGCTGCCGATCCTCAGCGATTTTATTCTCCTGCAAATGGCTCGTCTGCACTTGGAGAACCGCACCATTACGTTGGGGGATCTCTACGAGTTGTTGACCAGCCTGGAAAACGGGCTCGGCGCGCGATTGACCTATTTCGTATTCGACCCCACTTTCTTTGGTCCGCCGCTGAACATTTTTGAGACGGCCGACGGGCTGGGCAAGGCCGTTAACATCGAAAAGTTGTTCCGGAGATTCTTCGAGGCGGGTCTGACCGATCTGGACCCCGAGACCTTTGATCAGCAAGAAGGTGAGTTGCGAGCGCTGATGCTCGAGTTGTTAGGCGACACGGCGCCTCCAGCGTTTGGCCGGCTGCTTGCGGGCATCCTTACGGATCGATTGGGCAGCGTCGATGAGCTGGCTGACAAGATTCGGAAAGCTCGCGCGCACCTGCCGTTCAGCCGTTCCGGGCCGAGCACGTTCTTTGTCGTGGCTGACGGCGATGCGTTTCAGCCGGGATCGTCGGCCTCCGCCGTCACCGTAGACGCCGAGGTATCCGTGGATGGCGAAGTGCTTTCAGTGAGCTACAACGCAAGCGGCCTGGGGAAATACCTCCTTGGTTTCACGGAGCATACGGATGATTTCGGAAAAGTGGAGTTCCTCGTGCGCGAAACGGGACGATTCCTGCATACGCCGCACGGTCCGGTTCGGGTATCCATCACCGATGAATCGCTCTTCGCCCCGGTCAACGGGCAGCCGTTCGCGGACTTTGTGTCCGACAGCGGCGTTTTCTTCCCCGGCGCCAATATCGCGGTGATCAACGAGGAGTTTAATTTCGAATCCGACGTGGACGGCGGCATCAGCCCGCATCAACAGATCTTCGTGTTGGCGACCGCGTTGGGTGTCGACGACCCGGTACGCGTGGACTACGACCGGTCGAGCGGCGTCGCTACGTTCAATCCCGGCGGCAGAAATCTGCTCATGTTTCTGCCGGATTCGCACGAGACCGGGCTGTTCGCGCTGTTCAACGAAGACACCGGTCGGCCTGCGGGGATCGAGGATCCGATCGACTTCTTTGAGGCCCCCCCGGATCTCCCCGAGGATTTCGAGGACTTCTTCAACACTGAGACCCAGGACTTGTTACACGAAGCGGATGGAGAATTCCTACTGCTGGATGGTGATCCTCCACCACCAGATGACCAGATTGCCTTCGAAGGCGATGGAACGGTCCTCGATGAACCGATCGTCAACGATGATCAAACCACCGTCGTTGACGCGTCAACCTCCACGCAGGACGGTACGATTGCGACGGCGGAGTTCGTCGGTGATGTCAGTGTGGAGGGCTTCATTCTGGTGGCGGCCGGCGAGATCGTCGGTTTGCCGCTGCAACCTGAGTTCTTCACACGTGTGTTTGGCACGGAAGTTCCGAATGATCGCTATGACTCCGAGGGTGATCCGTACTTCGACGACCTCAACGCCAACGGCGTTCAGGATCCCGGCGAGCCGACCACCCCTTTCCGTCCGATGTTGTTCAACGCCGACGACTGGCGTTCGACGGACATTCGCCTGTATTACCGACGATCCGACAACGGCGAATCGGTGACCTTCGAGGATGTGGCGTTCGATGCGCTGACGCCGCAGACCCTGGACGGCGTCGCTCTCGTTCCACGAAACTACGTGTCGAGGCTCAACGCGTTCCGTTTCGCCCGGCCCAACACGGCGATCAATCTACTGACCGCCTTTGCGCCGCCGGACTTCTTCAATGGAACGCATGGTCTGGATCGCACAACGGAACTGGACATCTTCAGCGCGATCGCAATTATTAATCTGATAATGGACCAAGTCTTCAACGTCGAAGCCGACATTGACCTTGACGGCGCGGGGGCCTTGCCTCGGCAGCGCACGCTCGTCGACGCCCATCTGTTCGTATTGCCGATCGACGATCCGTTTGTGCTGTTGGTCAAGGGGTTCCGCGAACGTTCGCGCACATTGAGAGTTTCCGAGTAGCGCCCGGTCCATCTTTATTGGAGGCGTTGACAGCCATTCGGGGAGGGGTAGGGCAAAGATCATCTTTGCCCCTCCCCCGTCAAGCCGTCGCAAATCAGGAGGAACGCAGGGCAGCGCAAAGGGGACCGCAAAGATCATCTTTGCGCTACCCCCCTGCTCAGCGGGAGCTTCGCCCTCCCAAAGAGGTACGCGACCATTCCAAGGAGGAGTCGACGTAGAGAGCTCTACTTCGTCTTTTTGATAAACGACATCCCTTGGCGGTCCTTGACCACGCCGGGGAAGCGAAGCACGCGATTGTGCATGGCCACATAGACGCCCGGCGGCTTGTGCCGGCAGGCCAGCAACGCCTCGGTCACGTTCTGGGCGGCATCGGTATTGCGAAACTCATAGGGCCTCATCGCCCCGGTCAACACGACCGTTACCGGCGGGTCGGTCAGAGCGCGATGCAGCGCTTCGCCGGTGATCTCGAGCGTGTCGGTCCCATGGAGGACCAACACGGCGTCGGCCTGGCGCACGGCTTGCTGAACGGCCTGAACGATTAACGTTCGATCCACGTCGGTCAGATCGAGCGAGTCCTTGGAGAGAAGGTTGTCGTACGTAATCGCAAGATCGGGAAGCCGAAGCTCTCCCACGATGGTTTCGATGATGGGCCGACCGATGTGCATCGCCCCGTCGGCCTCATCGTAGGTCTTGGCGATCGTCCCACCGGTACTGATGATCCTGATTCGCATCGTCGCAACCTCGTGATCCAAAAGCGCACACACTAAGGGCGTCCGCCGGCGATCGCCCGAATGTCTCTGTTCAACCAGCCGCGATGATAGACTCAACCGGAGTTTTCAACAATCGGATAGCGCCGATGGGCCGGCCGAAGGGCAACCCAAGAGAAATCGTGCGCAGCAGCATCTCAGCATGCGGCTGAATTAGGCCGCAAGCACGTCTTTTTCACGCCCCCGTCCGGTAACGGTTCGGGGCGGCGTTACCCTCCTTCTCACTCCTGGCGGCAGGACTCTGGAAAGACCGACAATCGTCTGCTAAAATGTAGTGCGTTCGCTTTAATGACGTGAGTGAAACGGCGGCCACATTTACATTGGGGACACGACGCGCCCGTGATCGTATAATTCGATGGCCAGAGCGGCGATCCGTACCGAGAAGGCGGCCGCTTCCTTACGGGCGCGGCTCTGAAAGAGCCTTCGCAAGCATCCTACTAACGGTTGGAATCATCATGGACTGGCAGTCGCTAAGAAACGAGTTCCCGATTACGCGGAACTACAACTTCCAGAACCACGCGGGGGTTGCGCCGATCAGCCGGCGATCCGCCGACGCGGCGCGCCAATACTTGCAGCACGCCGAGGAGAACGCCTACCTGCGGGGCGGGTTCTACAAGCACGCCGACAGTGTTCGAGCCAAAGTGGCGCAGCTCATTGCGGCCCATCCCGACGAAGTCACCTTCTGCAAGAACACCAGTGACGGCCTGAGCATGGTGGCCAACGGTTTGAACTGGCAGAGCGGGGACAACGTCGTGACCACGAACGCGGAATTCGCAGCCAACATCTACCCGTGGCAGGCGCTTCGTCCGCGCGGCGTGCAGGTGCGGATGGTGTTCGAGGAGGACGCCCGCATTCCCATCGAACGATTGATCGAGGCGATCGACAACCGGACACGCCTGGTCGCCATCTCGTCGGTGCAGTACGCCAGCGGCTTTCGGAGCGACCTGGCGACCCTCGGCGAATACTGTCAGAGCAAGGGCGTGCTTCTCTGCGTGGACGCCATCCAGTCCCTCGGCGTGTTTCCGATCGACGTCAAGGCGATGAACATTGACTTCCTCGCAGCGGACGGTCACAAGTGGCTTTGCGCGCCGGAGGGGGCGGGGTTCTTCTATGTCCGGCGTGAGTTGCAGGGCCACCTTCACCCGACGGTGATCGGATGGATGTCAATGAAGGATCCGTCCGGCTTCGATAAGTATCAGTTCGAGTTCGCCGACTCCGCCAAGCGCTACGACAGCGGCAGCTACAATCTGGCCGGCGTCTACGCCCTCGGCGGGGCGATCGAACTGGTTCAGGAGATCGGCGTCGAGGAAATCTCAAAGCGCCTGCTCCATCTGACCGATCGCCTGGCCACGGGGGTGCGCGACAAGGGCTACCGTGTGGTCAGTTCGCGCGCGCCCGGGGAAGCCAGCGGAATCGTCGCCTTCTTTTCGGATCATCACCAGCCCGACGAAATCCAGCGCCACCTGCAAACCGAGCACCGGATCGTGATCGCGGTTCGTCGCAGCCGACTTCGCGCCAGCCCCCACGTATACACCACCGAACAGGAAATCGATCAACTCATCGACGTCTTACCGAAACACTGACCGGAGTGCCCCTATTGCCGTTTCTGCAAAGGTCGTTCGATTTTTTTCTCCCCTCCTTACCAAGGTGTTTGGACCGGAGACAAGGGTTACACCCGTTCGGGGACAGGGGTGACACATCCTATCGTTTCCTTCTTCCTCTGGGCACACTCTCGGCAGCCAGGCCGGAGT
>JADFMZ010000454.1 GCA_022563615.1 Planctomycetota bacterium | reverse complement strand
GGAATGGCTGGCGATTTTTGACACGCTGAATGACGGACCCTGAACCGCCAATCGGAAAGCCTATCCGAAAAAGGTGGCACGGGTTTGCAATCCATGTGTTTCTCCAGTTGAATACCGGCGCCGCAAAGGGTAGTGAGAGTTAGAACTTCAAGCAGAACCGAGCCGCAGGCTTCAGCCTGCGCGAACCTCGGAGTGTCGTGGGCGCTTCGAAGCACGTTTTGTTAGACGGTTTGAAGCTCTTTGCCTGCGATACAGGTCGTCGTGCGACTTGTGAAACACGGTGCCGGGCTGATCATCCGGTAGCGCAGATGTGACCCCTCGAATGATGTCCGCCGTGCGGCGTGGATCGAACTGAACATTTCGCTTATCATCGCGCAGAACCTGATATTTGCGACTTGCGGCGGAAACGTTGCGGTGGAGCGTGCATGAACGAACAAGCAATCCAAATTCACGTGACGAACGATCCGGCCTACATGGAGAATGGTTACACCGTCTTTTTTCACGAAGGTGGACCCTGCTGGATCATTGATCCGGGGTTTGATCCCCAGGCGGCACAAATCGTTGAGCGCGTGCGGGCAAAGTCGCTTCAACCGACGGCCATCGTATTGACCCACGCCCACGCCGATCACATCGGCGGGATCGACGAATTGCGAGAGCATCTGGGGCAGCTTCCGGTTTATCTTGCCAAGGAGGAATGGCCGGCGCTGACCGACCCCATGCACAATCTTTCAGGGCTCATGGGGCCGGGATTTTCCACGCAGGTGACCGACGCGATCGACCTTCCTCCGGGAGAAACACTGGAGCTGGACGGAACCGTATGGCAAATCCTGGACACGTCGGGTCATTCACCCGCCAGCCGGACATTTTATTGCAGTGATCTGGGAATCGCCTTCGTCGGTGATGCCCTCTTTGCCGGCAGCATCGGGCGGGTCGATTTTCCGCACAGCGACGGCGACAAGTTGATGCGAAACATCCACGCACAGCTCATGACTTTACCGGATGAAACCCGTGTATTGTCCGGCCACGGACCCGAGACCACAATCGGCCAAGAACGCCGCACCAACCCTTTCATCCTTCACGGGTTGTGATCGGCATCAGCCCGTTGAAACGCTTTGAGGCTCTGCGATCCGTGCGTCGGGATGTCAAGTCGGTTGATCTTTCGCGCGTGGCGGTCGTGATCCCGGCGCTCAATGAAGCCCGCAACCTGTCGATCCTGCTTCCATGCCTCCATTCGATCGGCGTGGGGCAGATTGTCGTCGGCGACAACGGCTCCAGCGATGACACCGGAAGCGTGATCGCCGCCAACCGGGCGATCCGGGCGCTCGAATCCAAACGCGGGTATGGCGCGGCGTGCCATGCCGCGCTCCTGCACCTAGCGAAGACCGTGGAAGTCGTGGTTTTTGTCGATGCCGACCTGAGTGTCAATGTCGGCGGCATCCCCAGTCTGGTCGAGCCGATTCTGCGGGATGAGTGCGACTTCGTTCTGGGGGCCCGCATTCCGCAGGGCCGTCAGCCCGGATCGATGTCCTGGCCTCAGCGGTTGGCGAACCGGCTGTTTCCGCTGTTGATTCGGATGGGCTGGGGGTTCCACTACGAGGATATGGGCCCGTTCCGCGCCATTCGCTGCCGTTCGCTTCAGGCGATGGATATGCAGGATCGCGCGTTCGGCTGGACGATTGAGATGCAGATCAAGGCGGTCGAGCTTGGCCTGCGCATCCGTGAGATTCCCGTTGACTATCACAAACGCAAGCATGGCGCCAGCAAGATCAGCAGCACGCTGAGGGGCGTGGTCTTGGCCGCCTATTGGATCACTCGGACGTGCGCAGTCCTGTGGTGGACCAGGCGCCGCCGAATGCGCTGACACGGTCTGGTATTCCCCGAGCCGCAGGCTTCAGCCTGCGCGAACCGTTGGACCTGCGCGGCGCACGACGGTGTGTAACCCGTTGAAAGATGTCGAGCAACTGTTCCGCGCAGCGGGCGCGGTCGAAACGATCCACACCGGACCAGGCGTTGTCGATGACCGGGTTGCGCCGACTTGCGAGTCGGATCATCGCCTGCGAAAGGGCCTCTACGTCGTCGGGCGGGCAGATGATCGCTTCCGCCCGCGCTT
>JADFMZ010000161.1 GCA_022563615.1 Planctomycetota bacterium | reverse complement strand
ATGGCGACGCGCGTAACATCTTGTCAATCCAAAGCGGGTGATCGGATTCGAACCGACGACATTCACGTTGGCAACGTGCGGGCGGTGGGTTCTAAGACACGACGCACCAAAGACTTATGGCGCTAGCCAAGTCACCTTGCACTTCTCCTTGCCGAAGGGCGACGAGGTCGTCCAAGGAAGGCAACACGGCGTCGCGAAATGCGTCTCCGCACCCGTCGTTGTGACCCCGCGAGTGATAACTGCTCTCATGGGCACGAAATCCAAGCTCGGCGGACTGATGCACGTGGACGCCGTTTTCTTCGGCAGCAGGAGCCAGCCGCGGTGCCGGCGCAAAGGTCCGGCTGACGGACGCCACGCTTGGCCGCCGGCCTAACACGTTCCGCGTGGGGGCAAAGGCTGTCCGGGCGTAACCGTTCGGTGAACACCACCCATGGCAAGTCGCGGTAGGGGAGTCACGCTCAGTTTCAGCCACTGGAATCAGTGGGATCGTCGGGCGGACTGACCGCTGGCGGTTCGGCTGCTTCCGATCCGATGATGCGCTGGAACTCGCCACACGCCTTCTCGGCGAATACGAAACGGGCGCTCAATTTGATCCGCGCGTCCAAGCTCCACCCCGGAAACCCGAATCCGCTCCGTCCTGGGAAGAGCTCTGCGACCTAGAATCGCCTGAACGAGCCGGCGACGTGTTTCAGTGCCTGGAAGGCGGGAATCGACGGTTATGCTTGACCGTAGCGTCCGGCGTGTCTGCCCAATGTAGAGCCTCGAAGCGTTTCGTGTGTCTACGTCCTCCGCGGGGAGCGGACGCTACGCGCGAACGTAGGCCGGTGTAGATCCACAGACCGCACTTGCTGCAGAAGAGGCCCGACGATCTCCGACAATCCACCGGGCGACAGGACTGCGCGCCCCCTCGGCCTCCCAGGGTACGGTGGGACAGCCGTCGCGTTATAAAGACGCCACCGCTTTCAAATAGGCGCGCGCGATTCCGTGCAGTACACTTAAGGTATCAGAACCCCAGCCATGCGTATCGTATCCGGTTCGGATGGTGGAGCGTAGACCGGAGGTTTAGTCATGTTCGATGCCGCTTTGACAACCTTGGCAGTCAGCCTGCCGGAATTGACGACCCTCTACTGGGTATGCCTCATCGTCGGTGGGGGATTGATTGTGATCTCGTCGGTCGCCGGGGGTGATGCAGATGCGGGTTTCGATGCCGATCTGGACGTCGACCTTGACGTGGACACCGGCCACGCTTATGCCAGTGCGCTTACAAGCTGGTTTTCCATTCAGTTTGTCGTCTTCTTTCTCGCGATGTTCGGTGTGGTCGGTGTGACCTTGACGCATCTGACCCAGCGCACGTCCGGCGTCGTGTTGACGCTTGCGATTTCCGCCGGTCTATTGGTCGGGCAGGGCGTGCACCAGCTCCTGCGAAAGTTGCGGCGTAGCTCCGGCGACAGCACGCCGAAGGTGGACGACTATATCAACAAGCTCGCCCGGGTGACGATAACCGTTGCCAATGAAAAGAAGGGGGAGATCGCCCTCCGCGTGGGTCGCTCTGATCGTTTCATCGCGGCTCTTGCAAGACATTCGGATGACACTTTCTCCCCCGACCAGCAGGTCGGCGTCGTGGCGTACCGCGATGGCGTGGCCGAGGTCGTGTCACGCGAGGAGTTCGAGTTTCTAAAGGGATAAAGATCGGGACAAAGGCAATAACCAAGGAGAAAAACCGTGAATGCAACTTCGCTCGCACAGAACACGCTGTCCCCCGGGATCATTATCGGGCTCAGCGTGCTGGCTTTGCTCGTGGCGCTCGCAATCATCATTGCCAAGCTGATGTTGGTCGGCAAACCCAGTGAGATGCTGATCATCAGTGGGAAGCGGCAAAAAGATGGGCAGGGCTACCGTACGCTCATCGGCGGTAGAACGCTGGTGATCCCGATCATCGAGAAAGTCTCGCGCTTGAGCCTGCGGAACATGCAGGTTCAACTGGAGGTAAGCGCCCAGGCGGGAGGCGGTACGATGATACCGATCACCGTTAGCGGCGTCGCCAACGTGAAGGTCTCCTCCCACCCCGGCGAGCGGGGCAACGCGATCGAGCGCTTCCTCGACCAACCCTCCGAGGAGCTGCAGCGCGTGTCACGTGAGACGCTCGAAGGCGGGTTGCGCGCGGTCATCGGCAAGATGACGCCCGAAGAGATCGTCGAGGATCGCGACAAGTTCGTCCAGACGGTCATGAACGAGGTGACCGACGACTTCCGTAAGCTCGGATTGATCATTGACAGCGTCAATATTCAGAACGTCAAAGATGATCAGCAGTATCTCGAGTCGATCGCACGAAAGGCCACGGCTGAGGTCATCTCCGCCGCGCGAAAAGCGGAAGCGGGACGCGCCTCGGAGGCTTCGATCAGAGAGGCGGAGGCCAGTGCGGCTGCCCGACGCGCCACAGCGGAACGCGACGCCGAAGCCAAGACCGCTGAAGCCGCCTCACGCCAAAAGTCCGAGGAAGCACGCCTGTCTGCGGAAAAGGCCATCGCCGAGGCCGACAACGCCCTGCGCATCCGTAAGGCCGAGCTCGGGCGAGAGGCCGAGCTAAAGGAAGCCGAGCAGCAAGAGGCCGCCGCCAAGGCGGAAGAGGCCCGTCTTCACGCAACCGACATACAGACCGCTATCGCCCAGCGCGATGTCGCCAAGGCCAAGGCCGAGGGCGACGCCGCATCGGTGCTCGAAGAGGGCAAGGCCCGCGCCGCCGCCGTCGAGTGCATCGGTCAGGCCATTCATAAACATCCCGACGCCCTCAAGGTCATGCTTGTTGAACTGATGCCCAGCGTCGTTCATGAGATAGCCAAGAGCGTCAACAACATCGAGCTGGGTAATATCACGGTGATCGACGGCGGCAACGGTCAAGCCGTCGCCGGTGCTGCCATGGGCCGGGCTCGCGCGTTGTCCGAATCGCTGGCCATCCTCGAATCGATCATCGGTGTGGACTTCCGCGAGCTGTGCAAGAACATCGCCGGCAACATCGCCAAATCGGATCGCATTGAGAAGCCCGAACAGTAGTGTGCATCTCTGGACACAAGCAAGGCGGCCATTGGCCACAACCAAAGGCCGCGAATGGCGAATGACGAAAGGACGCTACTTCTTGCCGGCTGAGGGGCAGTCGCCCAAGAAGATACGCGCAAAGCGTTAACAATCCAGTGAAAAGGACGGCGTTGGAACGGTTCGGCTGCTTCCGATCCGATGATGCGCTGGAACTCGCCACACGCCTTCTCGGCGAATACGAAACGGGCGCTCAAATTGATCCGCGTGTCCAAGCTCCACCCCGGAAAGTCGAACGCTCCATTCACGCCTGCGTCAGTTCATCTATCAACAGCCAGGGTGATGTGCTCATTGCGTCGAGCCAATCATTGGATCGCTTACCTCTGGGCAACTTTCGCGGCAAGGAGGTTCTTGACCGTCCAAAGCTCCGGGCCGCTTCCGTGACCGCAACAAACAGCAGCAATATGACCGGCCAAAGGCTGTCGCTTCGCGCTGACCCCGTTTCTGACTAACCTCTTCGCCATCGTGCTTCACTATTCCTGCGGAGTTCTTCCGTTTCACGGTGCGGCTGTCGGTTACGGGAGGAAGTTCTCCATGACCCAGACTTCGTTGTTGTACTTTCCAACGGTGAAGGCAATGCGTCGCCCGTCGGGATGCAGGGACATATGCTTCACCTTGAACCCCAAATCCAGCTTACGGGGTTCGCCTCCTGTGGCAGGAATACTCCACAACTCATCCGGCTTGTCGGTGTCCCACGCTCTTCCAACGATCACGTGACGTCCGTCCGGCGTCCACGAGAGTCCAACTCCCCAATGGAATCTCATTCCGTCCTTAAGCGTGTAGAGTGCGCGGGCTTCTCCACCCGACACCGGGATCGTACTCACCACGTTTGGAGCCACAGCTTCCGAACCTCCTAAGAAAGCCAACCGACGACCATCAGGTGAGCAGGCCAATCTGCTGATGTAGTCTTTCGATCGGTACAATTCCCTCTCCCGGAGGGTTTCCAAATCAACAGCCCTGATCGATCGAGCGCGGTAGAAGAAGATCTGCTTTCCATCCATGGAGAAGATGGGCCGTCGCGGTGCAGAGGTTGCCTCTTCCGACTCCCCCCAATCCTGCACGACCGTGGTGAAGTCTCCCGTTTGCACGTCAACCAGGAAGTACCCGAGAAGGCCCTTCGCTTTGCCACTGACGAGGATAGAGCGCCCGTCGGGGGACCATTGTGGGGGCTGACCAATTTGGCCCGTCATTCGCAAGGATTTCGGTATGAGATCCCGTTCTTCGCCGGTCTCGACGGACCGGATCACAAGGGTGTATCCCGCTCCTCCGTCTCTCTGCGAAGTGTAACCCATGTACTTTCCGTCAGGTGACCAGAACGGGACAAGGTTCGATCCCTCAAAGCGTACTGATTTTTGGGTCGGGGGGGTCACCACCTTGCCTGCCTCGAGGTTTAACGTGGCGACGTGGATATCATGGTTGGCTTTCTGGACCGAAAAGTACAAGGAGCCGTCCCGCGTTAGCCCTATCGGCGCGGAGCGGGACATGTCCCTGACCAGCTTGGGGTTGCCCTTTGGTTTTCCATTATCTATGTCCAGCATCCACAAGCCCTTGGAGCCCGACCGGTCGCTGGTAAATACGATGCGCTTCCCGTCAGGTGTCCAGAGTGGCCTCCCGTCGTTGGCCCGGTGCTTGACCAGTACGGTCTCCTGGCCCCCGTCGATGGCGAGCAGGTGGATGTCGTGAGTTCGGGAGTTCTCTTCTGTTTCCATGTCGAAGACGATGTAACGGTCGTCCGGCGAGAAGCTCATGGAGCGGCATCGACGATTACCCTGCGATTTGAGAACGCGCATGGATCCATCCGCGACCGAAACCAGAACAATCTTGTCCGAATGTTCCGTGTTCCCAGGCACGTCCTCGTTGCAGAAGACTGCCAGGATGTGCTTGCCATCGTGGGACCACGCTCGGGGCCAAGCGTATCCCGACTTCGGATCGATGTGGAGAACGCGGGGCTTGGAACCGTCGAGCCCGACGATTCGCAGGCTTGTTCCCTCGCCTCTGTCGTACCAGCAATATGCTATCCGGCGGCTGTCGGGAGACCATATGGAAACGTCGCAGAACTTGTTGGGCGTCTCCCAGGTGCCCTCAGCCGTGACGTCCCGGTTTTCCCCGGTCGTGAGATCGTGAACGGCCAGGTTGCCGGTGTTCCAGTTCACTCGGCTGATGTAGCGGCCGTCGGGGGAAACCCCGCCCATGATATCCTTCGCGGGCACCCACACCTGACGGGTCACGATCCCCTGTGTCGGCAAGAGCAAAGAGACCAGCAAAAAGACCAATGTAGCTGCCATAGCAATGACTCCTATGCGTGGACTATATTTCCATGCCCTTCGTGTCACACCGGCCCACGGGGGTAACGGTTGTGCTTCGACGGGCTCTCCTCGCGCAAAACGGCGAAGATCCTCTGCGACCGCTTCCGCCGTGTCGTACCGATCCTTGGGATTCTTCCTCAAACATTTCAGTACGATGGTCTCGAAACTCTTGGGAATCGCCGGGTCAAGCTGACGCAAAGGTGACGGATCTTGCTCAATGATCTGGCTCAGCGTTTCCAGGTTGTCCTCTCCCCGAAAGGGCGGCCTTTGGGTGAGCATCTCGTAAAGGGTGGCTCCAAGGGAATAGATGTCGGTTCGGTGGTCGATCGGGATCTTACGCCGCCGCGCCTGCTCCGGGCTCATGTAGAGCGGCGTTCCAATCACGTCGTGGGTGAGTGTGAGGCCCGCTTGCCCCTCGAGCCGCGCAAGACCGAAATCGAGTATGCGCAGCCGACCGGCGCCATCGAGGATCAAGTTGGACGGTTTGATGTCACGGTGGATGACCCCCTTCGAATGGGCGTGGTGGAGGCCGTCGGCCATGTCGGCAAAGGCCGTTGCGATTCGCGGATAGTCAACGAGGCCTTCCTTCGTGCGTCCAAAGGGAGGTTCGATCAATTCGTCGGTGTCGGTCTCCCGCTTCGCCAAGAGTTGGCTGAGTGTTTTCCCGTCGACGTACTCCATGGCAAAATAGGGCGTGTTCGATTCGACGCCCATGCCGTAGACACGAACGACGTTCTCGTGGTTGAGCCTGGCCGCCGTCTTGGCCTCGCGCATGAAGCGCTCGACCAGATTGGAATTGTTCGCCAGGTGAGGCGGGAGAATCTTGACGGCGACATCGATATCCAGGCCCAGATGCCTTCCCTGGTACACAGTGCCCATCGCTCCGCGACCGGCGACGCGGAGAAGTTTACATTTGCCAATAGTGTAACCGACGAGCGAAGTCTGCTGCGGCGGCTTCGGGCTGGGCATACGCCCCTCCTGCGAGATTCATTGGCCTGTCGAACTCTATTGTGGCCTATCGACGGCAATCCGTCGAGTCCCGGTTGGGCGTGGACAATCCGCACACCAAGACGGAACTTAAGGTTGTAAGGTGGCCAGCAAGGCGGGACCAGCGCGGAAATACTGGCCGAAGGTACTGTGCCGGATGCCCGAGTCCCCGACGGTCGCCGGCAGGATGTTATTCGTCTGTTCTTGCAGCAGATTCAGCGCGGCGTTAACCCAGTTCACCAGCAGGCTCTTCCTGTAAGCTGCGGCATACCCCGCGCCGAGCATCAGCGCCGTCCCACCCATGTCGACCGTACCACCCGGGGACTCGGCAAATTTACCCCAGAGAGGCGTCGGCAGGTTGCCGAGATAGACAGAGGCATTCGCGCCCAGCAGCCAGTTCATGGCGTCCAGGGTGTTCTGCTCAATCGTCGGGTCGTTCAGCTGCCAGCGGCAGTACACCAGCCCCTCCACCAGGTGTCCTGCCTGCCACGACTTGAAGCTGCCGGTGGTGTCGGCGAAGCCATTGCCGGACGGGTCGTTGGGCGTGACGTTTGACTGTCGCGCACGCGCGGTGGCCAGAACGTAATTCGCCATGGTGATGGCGTTGCCGTCGTTGATCCCGTTGGCCGCCTCGTATGCGCCGGCGATAAACAGCGCGTTGCCGATATCCGGAACCGCGCAGGTCAGGGTGGTGTTCACGCCGCCGTTTCTGGCGTCGAAGTGCCGCTTCCAGGTGCCCTGCAGGTATAGGAATATCTCTTTCAGCACATCCAGCGAGCCTTCGTCGCCGTGCAGCAGATAATGCTCGGCCAGGAAACCCCCGTTCAGTACATCAAGGTGGTGCGCGCCGGCGTTGTAATGC
>JADFMZ010000160.1 GCA_022563615.1 Planctomycetota bacterium | reverse complement strand
CACCATTCGGACTGAAGTCGACGACCTTGCAAAGATTCTTGTGGCAGGACTCGTGCTTGGGGTTAACGACGGGAACGACACTGACTTGCCGGATAAGGGTGACGGCATCCAGCGTCAGATTCTGTTCAGGGTATTCCAGCTCTACGCGGACTTCCGCGCTCAACGAGGCGTGTTCAAGCCTGATGAAGGCGCGCCACCGGTTGATCGCGGACCGAACATCATCGCCTTCGAAGAGCCGGAACTCTTTCTCCATCCTCAGGCGCAGGAGCAGTTTTTTGACGACCTCGTGACTGTGTCCGCCGGCGATCAGGTACTCTTGTCAACACACAGCAGCTTCCTTGTTCGGCTTGAGCGTGCGGGCGGACTGCACATCGTACGTCGGTCGACACAGAATGCCCCGACAGAGTTCAAGACGGCCGATCTCGCATGGGTTGATGCGGACGAGCGGCAGCGCTTGAAGGAAATCAACCTTTGCTCCGGTGACGTAAGCAAGGTGTTCTTTGCCGACCGGGTCGTGATCACCGAAGGGCAAGAGGACGTCATCTACATTGTCGGGACCGCCCGGGACCACGCCGACTGTCTTGATCGCCGCGTTACGGTAGTCGAGGTTGGCGGCAAGCAACGCATCCCATCCCTCCAGAAGGTGTTGAATGCATTCGGAATCCCCTACACCGTCGCTTGTGATCTCGACCCGGGGAACGCAGACACCGCGAAGAACAACGCGCGCATTCTGGAACTAGTCGAAAAAGCAAATCAAGAGCACGGGCCGATAGCGACCGTTGAGCACTTCGACCCCGATATCCCAGAAGTATGCCACGGTTGTCCGCCACCGCCGGGTGAGAAGCCTTTCAATGCGCTTCTGCTGATCCGAGACGGCAAGCCGACGGATGCATTCGCTGCAAGGGTCAAGTCGCTGTTCAGAATCTAGCACCGACGTGACCGGGCAGGTCGCACCGACCGCTGCTGCTGAGCGGTCGGTGCGCTGGGCGCCGTCCCAAACAAGGTGCAAGTGGGCGACATGGGCATAGACGCCCGCATCTTCCCCGTCGGCACCATGCCCGGCGAAGCTGGCGGCGGCATCATTCAAAACGGGTCCAGCGCCTATCTGTTGGTCAATCGAGACGATATTTCAGGTTACGCCAAACTCTACGACCGCAAGGACGACGGCCACGTAAACCAAGCAACCTGCGGGTGCACCTCCACGTCCTGCGATTCGTCCTGTGTCAACGCGGACCCGGACCTGGCCAATGGCGGTGTTCTCGAAATATCGGCGCTCCTCGACGGCCTGGCCGGCAACGACGATCTGAGTTTCGACATTCTGCAGCAACCCATGCAGGAAGACCCCTCCATCGACCTGACCGCGGTTCTTCCCGAAGGCGGAGCCTATGGCGAACTCATTCCGCAGATTCCCGAAGACGGCGGCAACGGATATGTCCGTTTGTTTGGGGACGTGCCCAAATTGACGACCGAAGGTGGGAGCAATTCATTCTGCAACGATCAAAACCTGAATCCGGCTGTTTGCGATGCCCTCAACGCCTATCGAACGATCTCGAACGCCGGCCCCTGGTATCCCACGCCGGGGCGCACAACATTCACCACAAGTCCCGCCGAGTTGTCCGTTGCGGATAGCTCATTGCAAGTGGTCAATGCGCTCGCTGAAACGACGGCCCAGTTGGGTCTGATCGCCGCCAACATCGGCGGCAACGTGGCCATGCAAGTGACCGCTACGCCCGGCGCATCCAGCGACCCCGCCGCCGTTACGTTTGCACCCGGCGACACTGTTACCGTGACCACTGGCCAGACTATGTTTCGACCCGATTTTGTAGCTACGGTCAGCGCCGGCATTGCGGACGGCGTCATCGTCACGACGCCGGTCTCCGTGAGCGCGACCAAGGTTAACGGTGGCGATCCCGACGTCGTAAACCCGACATGGTCGATCACCGCTACGGTGCGAGTCCTCAATCCGACGACCGGGTTGGACGCTAATGGCCAACCCCTTGAGACGACGGTTTTTGTCGCCATCCAAGGCATAGCGGCTGACCCCGGCGTCGCCAATGAATTGCTCGGCACCGATCTGGGCGCTTTCTTGGCGGCCCAGCCGGACATCACCGCGATTCAAACGTTGGGCAACGGCCCGGCGCTGATCGACCCCTTGACCGACCTGAACGACCCGTTGACTGTCCGCCCGATGATCAAAGACCTTCCAGACGACGGTGAGGAATGCGTTACCTGGCTTCCGCGCCCCGGCGTTGAGATCCCTGCGGGCTTCGCCGACACCGTCGTCCAATCGGCAGAGGTTGTCAGTGGAGCAAGTAGTTACGATGACAGCATCAGCGACTGTGACGGTCAGCCCGTGATCAAAGCCATCCGGGTGAACGTGCCGGACACGCGCACGTTCGGCGGGACGTTCTCTCCCTCCGAGCGGATTCACTTTGTTGATCCGGCGGGAGGCGTGGGAGACACGGGCAGCGCCCTGACGAATGCAACGACCACGCGCACGTTCGAGGTTGCGTTGATCAGCACACTGGTCGGGTCCGACGGATCGCTCCGAACGGGAAATTCACACGACTTCGGGATGCTGATCGAGGTCGAGGAAACGGAATCGGGTGCGCCGGTCGTTGACGGGCAATATGTTTTCCTCAGCTATAGCGGCGGGCTTCAAGGCGCAGACATCGACACGCTCCTCGTTCCTCCGGGCAACAGCGTAGCCACCATTATCTACCTTGATCTGGACAACCTGCATGACGTGCTGGGCATCCGATCCATCGAGGCGGTGTACATCGTCGATGGGAGCGGGAGCGGCGACGTCGATATCATCGAAGGGTTCAGTCTAAATCTCGCCCCTCCCACAGATTGCACGGTCGGTCCCGACTGCAATGACTTCAACGACTGCACCGACGACGCTTGCAACAATAATTTGTGCCAGTACACCAACAATACCGCTTCATGCAATGACGAGAATCCTTGCACGGAATTTGATCAGTGTGACGGAGCGGGCGCTTGCGTCGGCGCACCCATCAATGGTTGCGTAGCGTGTCTGTCTCCGGCGGCGGCGGCTACCGGCGGTCGGTACATGGCGGTGACCCCAGCCGCAGGGACCAACCCGATCGGGTTGCTGGTGACCGGCGACCCGGTTGACTCGACCGTGTCGTGCGTTTCGCTCTATGTGCAGCAGCCGGAATCGGCGTGCGTTGGCGGTGCAACCTTCCATGGATTGACCTGCGCAACCGACGCCGATTGTTCGGGCGGCAGGTGTATGACTACAGCCGTGCTGGGCTCGAATCGAATCCAGCTTACGCCGGACCAATGGGGAACCGTTCAAGTTCGGGGCGCAGAGATTCAACCGTCTTCCCTCTATCGGATTCAGGCTGATTGCGGCGTAACACCTGGCCAGGAGCTTTCGCCCGCCGCTGAGGTCACAACCTGGCTGTGGGGTGATGTCAACCACGATGCCAAATGTTCGGCAGGCGCCAACCAAGGCAATCCCTGCAACCGCGACGCCCAGTGTCCCGATGGAAGTTGCTTGGGGGTCAACTTTACGGACATCGGCAACACGGTGGAAGGCTTCAAGGGCATCTTCTCAGATACGATTACGATGGAAGCCACTGACATGCTGGGCTGCGTGCCCAATCGAAACGTCAATTTTACGGACATCGGGGCCGCGGTGGATGCTTTCAAGAGCATTGCTCTTTCGTGTCCGGCGCCCTGCGGGTCCTGACGGGTCGGCGTTGGGAGATCGCACCGGGGCCGTCCAAGACGTGAATCAACTTGCGCGTTGAGTTGCAAACGACGCATTCTGCGATCCCAGTCCTGGAAAGCACTATCGCCGAAGAGGTGATTGTGCCGATAAATGGGCAGAGGAGACTATCGGAGCGCGCAGAATCTGATGCCCAGCGCCCCAAAATGCGGCCAACGCGCCGCGTGGTTTGAGGGGGGCAGTCAGTGCCCGGCAGGCCGGGCCGCTTCGATTTCACGCATGGAGGCGTGCTTTGGGCGATTCGTCCGAGAAGTGGTTCGTTGATCATTTCCATCTGCGCAGCCCCGTCGAAGAATTCGAGGAGTTCGGTCGAACGACCATAGAGCGACTCCGCGACGGCAACCCCCGATTCGACGACACAACCCACCGCGAGGCGATCGGGCTTGTCCTGCGCAAACTTCGCCCTCGACGGGAAGACCAAGATTCACGTAACTCCACCCGGTGATGCTCTTATGATTCTAAAATGCGTGGAAGCCGAAAACATTCTGAAGTACCGTTCCTTGCGTCTGACCGATCTGCCCGCGCGGGGGCACATCGCCGTCGCGGGTCCGAACGAGGCGGGCAAGACCGCCATCGGCGAGACGATCTGTTTCGGCCTGTTTGGTCGAACGTTCTCGCTGGGTCGTGACGAGATCGACCGTGTGATCCGATGGGGTGAATATCGCGGGTCCGTCTCGGTCACCTTCATCGACCGCGACGACGTTGAATTCACCATCACCCGTGAGATCGACAATACGGGGCGGCATCACGCGCGACTGCACGAAGCCGATGCCTCCACGCCGCTGGCTGAGGGCGTGGAGGCGGTCGATCAGGCCTTGCTCGATATCTGCGGATTTACATATAAGAGCTTTGTGGACAGCTTCTATCTCGCCCAACGGGAGATGGAGGTTCCCCACGCGAAGAGCGCGACAGTCAAAGCGCTGATCGGCGTGGACAAGCTCGAGGCGGCGGCCAAGGATCTGGAGGGCGAGGTTTCGGAAACGACCAAGAAGGTCCAATCTAAAGGGCGCGCGTAGTTTGCGCACAGGACACGTACATTGCGCACGGGGTATATGACAAACGCTCCGCGCCCGGCGTAGGTCGTTTCCAAGACCAGGCCGGTGGGAGCCTGTGAGGGGATCAAGTTTGAAGGCCGTCCGAACACGATTCGGACGGTGGTCGAACGGGCTTCGATCAGGCCCTTATTCAACCTGGTTTTGCGCGACTCAAACAGGCGATCGGGGGCTACGCTCTCGACGCATCGAGGTTATCCGCGTAGAACTCGATCCGTCCCTGTTCAACTCGACGCGACCAAATCTGCAACGACCCGACGCTGACGCCCAGCCTGGCCGTTGTCCGTGGCATTGTCGCCCGCTTGGCCGGCGTCCTGCCGGGCGATCATCTCCTTGAGTACGTGGATCACCTGGCCGGCTCGTTTGGCGGTCAGCAGGTCGCGTGGATGCCTGGCGTCGAAGTTCTGTTCCAGCCAGGCCAGGCCGGCGGCCTCGTCGTCGAAGTATTCGCCCAGCAACCGCTCGATCTGCTCGACGTGGTCCGGGTGGATCATCCGCGTGCCGTCCGTGGTCTTTCGCTTGCCCGCATACGGTGCCGGCTTCTGACCGGGTGCGTTGGGAAGCTCCCCCCCGCCCAAGCGTTCGATGCAGTCGCTGGCCTGCGCCGCAGACAGCATCGTGGTGCTCTCTACGCCGATCGCGTCGTGCAGTTCATCGTCCGACCAGCCCAACCGGCGTTTGAGTTGATGCAGCCGCTGCCGTTGCTGGGGCCTGCTCGATCCGGGTTCCGTGCTTAGTGACGCCACGTGTCACACCACTCGCTTCATGCCCGACGATTCAGCCACGACTTCCGCAATTCTTTCTGCATCTTCGTGCCCCATCGCCATGTCGGCCACGTCTTCCATGTGGAGGGCTGTGATCGTTTCATCGCCTTTCACAAAGGCCAGCTTGTACGCCAGGTAGAGACAGATCAAAGCGTGGCCGATCGCACCGCGCGTGGTCGCACACGAACAGCGATCCTGCTTCTATCAAGCGAGTGATCTACCTCGATGTGCGGCATGTAGCGGTGTTGCCAGGCATCGCGGCCGTCGCGCATCAGGCAAGTCAGCGAGAGGTCATCGTGGGTTTGCAGCCAGTTGCGGACCGCCGAATAGCTCGCTGGCCAGGACCATCCCTTTTGTTTGGCGCGCCGGAATGTCCAACCTATTACGCAGCGGGTTATGGACGTCCGAATATCCGGTTTTCGGAGGATCCGTCGTAGGCGGGACGATCAGCGGCGGCTTCGGCGGTTTCGGGACTATCAAGCTGACATCCGGACGTTCCGTTTCGGCCTTGCGGAACGCCCGCACCTGCGCGGCCCGAGGCCGGCAGCTAATCAATAAAGTTTAAGTTCTAGTTTGGCTAGGTGAAACTGCATGCCGGCCACTGATCGGGCCGCGCCGATCACGTCGTCTATCGAGAATTCCAGTTGGCCCGTCTCCGGATCGCGCTGCCCCCACTTTCTCGCCTGAGGGAATGGAAGCAGCAGGAGCTCGTAAATCTCCTGCTCCGGCACCGTCTTCACCCCGTTGCTCTTATCTTTCTGTGCAGCGTTGTAGAGTTTAAACTGTATCAGGGAAAGCTCTACATGGGCGCGGAACTTCAAGGCGTGAAGCCCACGCACGGACGTATTGGTTTTGAAGACATCCATGGCGAACTGGGCATCATCACATAGCTGCGCAAATCCCGCGGGGTCTGCCTCGTCGGACGCCGCATCTTCCAGCTTTCCGAGGCTGTCCATCAATTCCATTACGCGTGCGTCGGCCCTCAAATCCTCCATTTCCTGTTTCTCAAGGTAGTACTCCCGCATGGAGGGGCTGGAGGTTTCAATGGCAAATTTTTCCCACTGCCGTTCAGTCGTCGCTATTGACTCCTGCACTGGTAATGCGACACCTGGGCCGCTCCCACCGTGTTTTCGAGCCGTTTTCGCGGATCCAGCAGGTTGCATTAGCTTTACAGGCATCAATAGTCGCGGGCTCTCTGATCTCACGTCAGCGGAGGTCGTCACGGCAGGGGTAATTGCGACCTCACGAGCCTCGGAGCGTGTGGATGCAACCAGGTGCTTCTGGGGCGATGTTGTGCACGCTCCACAAAAGCCTGCGAGGATCGCGACGAAGAAGAAAGGCGAGTATGCTAATTTCATTGGTTCATTCTCCCGTGGATGCAGTGGTTTAGTATTGACGGTCCAGTTGGTCGAGTGTTGACTCTCGTTACCGGCTGTCTCCCTTGACATATTCCATGCCCAGCGGGTCATCTAACAGATTCTGACGGCGGTAGAACCACCATCTGTCCTGGCGTCCATCCAAATGCCTCCAGAGAATCTGTCCCAGGAATTTTGCCGCATCGTCTCCGATCTCTTCGCACGCCGCGATCAGCGGGTGATACGGCGTTCCGGTCCATTCGCCAGACGCGAAGTAGCGAACCCCCACCGTTGCGTGCGTGTCGCAGTACGCTCGGATCTCGGCTTCGATGGCGCGGAAGTCTA
>JADFMZ010000159.1 GCA_022563615.1 Planctomycetota bacterium | reverse complement strand
GTCGATCTTGTCAGCCAGTTGTACCAACGCGTGATCGCGGTTGAGGATCTGATCGAAATGGGCCTGGAAAAGTTCAAAATCGTCGCGGGATTGCGGTTTGGGCTTCATGGAATCCGTTCCAATATTGGAGTCTGTAGCATCATTACCGGGCTAATGGGTATCCGTTCCGCTTGTGGTGGAGCGTTCGCGTGGTTTGCGTTCTGTCCGGCGCGCGTGCGTCGCGCTGCATGTCTACGGCGATCCGTCGGCTGATCTGCGCCTGGGTTCGTACGCGGTACACCGTTTTCTGCATCTTGCGATGCCGGCGAAAGCCACGCTCGACTGCATTGGATGTCGAGGGCAACAGCGAGTCATCCAGAAACGTCAACGCTTTGTCCAGGTTCGGCGAGAACAGTTTGTTGAGCGCGCGACCAACGTGTTTGAAGCGACGCACGCGGCGGCGAAGTCTGGCCAACTTGTCAAGAGCCGTATCGGTTCGGCAGCGGCGGTCGAACAGGCGATAGACCTCATCCATGATGTCGCGCAACGTGCGCAAGTGCGGCAGGCCTCTGGTGATCCGCTTCAGCGTTCTCTTTTCGCCGGCCGTCAGGTGATGTTTGACGAACAGGTAACGGTTGTCGAACAGGTCGGTAATCTTCTTCTCGATCCGTTTCTTGCGTTGGGATGCCTTCTTGGCGCTCTTGGACGGTCTTCCCCGGCCCAGCTTGGGCATCGTAGCCTTCAGCTCCTTACGCACCTTGGCCACCGCGCGAAGTACGGATTGGGTCAGTTCTTTGATGACGTGGAATTCGCAGACCTGATGCTGCATGTCATCGTCGAATACTCCTGCAATAGGCACAGGATACAAAGGCGATCCATCGGTCGTGATGCCCTGCAGTGTCAGCCCGCGGGCATCCAATTCCTTCTTGAAACGTCGAAAGAACCGGATGATGTCCTCGTGCGTGGGATCGTGATCGAGCACCTCGTAAACAAGGCGTTGGAAGTTGTGGTTGTCGACAATCGAAAGCACACAGAAGGGTCCGTCGTACAGCTCGTCTGCGGCAATGTAACCACTGAAGTTCGACAGGACCGTGTCCAGATAGTCCGTGGCGATGTGCTGCTCAGCCTTTTTTCCCCCCGGCCTCGACCCAGTTCTGAATTGTGGCAAACGGGACAAACACGCGGTGATCACGCCATAAGTGCCAGGAGGCCGCCCGATAGGGCAAGCCGTCCTCTACAACCAAGCGCACAGCCATCGCAACCACGCGGTGCGTATAATGAACCTTCGGCAACGCCAGGTCACTCATGTCGGCATTGAAGTAGATGCCGCATCGTGAGCAGTGGTGTTGTGAATAGCTCACTTTCACATCGACGGGGCGATCGGCCTTCAAATCACCCAAGTCGTGCAACGTCCGCGTGACCACCCGGTCGCGGTAGGCCGAATGCCCGCATTCCGGGCACGGCCGACGTTTGTAATTGCGAGAGCGTCGAGCGACCTTGGCTTTGGGCAGGTCTTCGACCCGCGCGATGCCTTCGGTCACGTCCGGCAGGTACTCCCCGGGTCCATCCATGGCGTTTCTCCTGCGAGAACCTTCTGTTCTCGCAGGATTCATCGACCATTCGTCTCAAAGTTGCCCAGGATAACCCGGCAATGTTGCTACAGACTCCTATTTTGTGGTTTTTTATATCGGACGACAGGGCATTCGGGTATGCTGGGGGTTGTGTTCTGATGAACAGGATCGGCCCAAATCGAAGAAGAATGAAGAAATGAAGAGCAATTCAAAGTACACCGCGGCGCTGATGGCTGCCCTGCTGGCTGGTCTGACTACTACCGCATCCGCCCAGGTCACTTTCGATTGGGCCACCGTGGGCAATCCCGGCAACGCCGAAGACCCATTGAACTCCGGCACCATCCCCGGCATCGGGTCAGTCGCCATTGAGTACCGCATCGCCAAGCACGAGGTGACCAACGACCAGTACGCGGAGTTCCTCAACGCGGTGGCGGCGACGGACACCAACGACCTGTACAGCGCGTTCCGGGGCTCTGACCCATGCGGCGGCATCACGCAAACCGGTTCAGCTCCAAACTTCACCTACAGTGTCAAGGCCAACATGGGCAACAAACCAGTGAACTACGTGAGGTTTCTCGACGCCATGCGCTTCGTCAATTGGCTGCACAACGGTCAGCCGACCGGTGCCCAGGATGCGAGCACGACCGAAGACGGCGTGTATACCATCAGCGACGGTTTGTCCGAGACCCGAGCGGCCGATGCGCAGTTCTTCATTCCCACGGAGAACGAGTGGTACAAGGCCGCGTACCATCAGCCGTCGGCCGACGGCGGCGACAGCGACGACTACTGGCTGTATGCCACCGCCAGCAACACTATCCCAACCGTGGCGACCGCCAACGCCATCGGCGACATCAGCAACCCCGGCACGAACAACGTGACGAACTACGACGATGGCGCAGACTGGAACGGCCAAGACGGCAACGTGACCACCATTGGCTCGGCGGGTCCGCTAAGCGAGAGCTTTTACGGCACGTCGGATCAGGGCGGCAACGTGTGGGAGTGGAATGACACGATAATTTTAGGTTCTTCTACCTACCTCCGTAACGGCTCGTGGTTCCACTCCGAGGGCTCGCTGCGGTCGTTGGGCCGGAGCGACTTGGTCGTCCCGACGGACGAGGCCATGCACATCGGGTTCCGTGTCGCAGGTTCTGCCCAGCCGATACCCACCGTCTCCGAATGGGGCCTGGTCGCGATGGTGTTGCTGATGTTGACGGCAGGAACAATCGTCCTCGGAAAGAGGCTTCCGCGCCCAGCGTAGGCAGAACCCTTTGGCGAAGCTCCCGCTGAGCAGTAGGGTAGCGCAAAGGGAACGCAAAGATCATCTTTGCGATACCCTGCGTACCCCCGAAGGTGAAGGGTGCGGCTGTTCGGGAATCTCAAATAATGTCCGCGTCGATTCGACTGAAGGAGCTTCTGTTCGACAACACCATGGCCTCCGCGCCGGAGTTGGTGGTACACGGGCAAGAAGGTCGGGTTCGGTGTCTGGCCTGCGGGCACCGCTGCATGATCCTGCCCGGCCGGAGCGGCGTTTGCCGCGTGCGTTTCAATAGCGAGGGTGAACTGCGTGCGCCGGCTGGTTATGTGGGCGGCGTCCAGATTGATCCGATCGAGAAGAAGCCCTTTTACCACGCGTACCCGGCCCGTGACGCGCTCTCGTTCGGCATGTTCGGTTGCGACCTGCATTGCGGCTACTGCCAGAACTGGGTGACCAGCCAGGCGTTGCGGGATGACGCCGCCGTGTCCCGCCCCAGCTTCGTCTCGCCCGAGCGGCTGGTCGAACTGGCCCTCCAACATCGCGTGCCGGTCATGGTCAGCACCTACAACGAGCCGCTGATTACGGCTGATTGGGCGGTCGAGATTTTCAAACTCGCCCATGCCGAGGGGATTGTTTGTGGCTTTATCAGCAACGGCAACGCCACGCCGGAGGTTCTTGAGTTCATCCGGCCATACGTAGATCTCTACAAGGTCGATCTCAAGGGATTTGATGATCGCAACTATCGCCGGCTCGGTGGCGTCTTGCAAAACGTGCTCGACACGATACGGCACCTCAAACAGATGGACTTCTGGGTCGAGGTCGTGACGTTGATTGTGCCGGGCTTTAACGACGGGGACGACGAGCTTCGACGGATCGCGGACTTTGTCGCCGACGTCTCGCCGGATATCCCCTGGCACGTCACCGCGTTTCATCCCGACTACAAGCTGACCGATCCGCCGCGTACGCCGGCTGAAACGCTGGTTCGCGCCTACGATCTGGGAAAGGCCGCCGGATTACGGTTCGTCTATCCCGGCAACTGTCATTCCGGCGTCGGTGATCGAGAGAACACCTACTGCCCATCCTGCAACCAACTGCTGATCCGTCGTCGCGGCTTTGTGGTCGAAGAAAACCGCATGAACGGGTCGAGCTGTCCGTCCTGTAGCGCCGCGATTCCTGGCGTATGGGAGCAGAACCCGCCAACCCACACCGACGGCTTGGGCATCCCGCTGCCGATCTCCGTCCTCGAAGGCCCGTGCGGGTGAAACCCGTCGTGGAGGCCTAGCGGGGCGCGGAACACATTAGAGCCTATCCCAGAAAGTGTGGCACGGGTTTGTAACCCGTGCGTTCCACCGGTTGAAAACCGGTGCCACAAGGGTTAATGGGATAGGGCCTTAGAACCTGTTTCAAAAGCGGTTTGTGTGCCGATGAAGTAGTATGGAATGGAAGCCATACCCCTCCGATCTGACAGGCGGCCAGTGGAGACTGATCGGCCCGTTGATTCCGGAAGCCAAACGGGGCGGTCGCCCGCGCGCTCACGACATGTGCGAGGTTGTCAACGCCATCATGTATGTCGTGCGTACCGGTTGTTCGTGGCGTCAACTGCCGCATGATTTTCCGCCGTGGGAAACGGTCTATCGCTATTTTCGACGGTTTCAGCGTGACGGCACCTGGGAGAAGATTCACGATCGACTCCGATCGCAGGTGCGGATCAAGAACGGGCGCAAGCCCACGCCCAGCGCCGGGATCATCGATAGCCAGTCGGTCAAAACTGCGGAAAAGGGGGCGACCGAGGGTACGATGCGGGCAAGAAAACGCTTGGGCGCAAGCGTCATATCATTGTCGACACGCTCGGCTTGATTTTCGCATTGGTCGTACACCCGGCCAACGTCCAGGACCGTGACGGCGGCAAACTGCTGATCAAACAACTGGGTACGCGATGGCGTCGCCTCGAAGTCATCTGGGCCGATGGCGGTTATTCCGGACGGTTTGTGGATTGGGCAATGGGCTGGCATGGCCGGGTCATTGAAATCGTCAAACGATCGGATGCTCACAATTTTGTTGTCCTTCCCAAGCGCTGGATTGTCGAGCGAACATTTGCATGGTTTGGAAAGTACCGCCGCCTCTCGAAAGACTATGAAACCTTCACCGAATCCAGCGAAGCCATGATCCGTATCGCCATGATCAATTTGATGGTCCATCGACTCCACAGCGGCTAAAATACCTTATGAAACACGTTCTTAATGGCCAACGTCCCCACAATCAGCAGAAGCAAGCACATGACACCGACACCCCATTCTGACACCGTGGGAATCGCGTTCCCACAGCTTCCATTGCAGACGGAACCTAGCCCCAGCGGCGTGCCACCCTGACCAACGCAGGATGCCGTGGCGAGATCCGCGCAGTCGCCGTTGATGAAGCAGCAGGCCTGGTTGCTACATACATTGCAGAGGTCCTGCGCCGATTGTGCACAGAGACTGTCCCAGCCGTTGGCAGGATCGCAACAAAGAGCATCGTTCGCACAGACGACGTTGCAGCACTCCGGATCTTCGCAGCCTGAGCTTCCGTTAGCCTGACAACAGGCGCCTTGTCCCGGGCAGGGATTTCCCGAACACAGCGTGCCACACAGGGTGTCGGCCTTCAAAGCGCAGAGCGCGTCCCAGCCATTGGCAGGATCACAGCAGGCCGGGTCGTCGACGCAGACGACGTCACAGCAGGACTGGTCATCACACCCAGCGGTTCCGTTAGCTTGGCAGCAGTCACCATCGCCGGGGCATGCAATTGCCGAGCACAGCGCGCCGCATAGGGCTTCGGCCTTGGAAGCGCAGAGCGCGTCCCAGCCATTGACAAGATCGCAGCAGGTTGGGTCGTCCGCGCAGACGAGACCACAGCAGGATGGATCGGTGCACCCGGCAGTTCCGTTGGCCTGACAACAGTCGCCGGTGCCGGGGCAGGAACACAACGGACCGCACAGGGCCTGAGCCTTGGCGACGCACGCACTGCCCCAGCCGGTGGCGGGATCGCAGCAGGTTGGGTCGTCCGCGCAGACGAGACCACAGCAGGATGGATCGGTGCACCCGGCAGTTCCGTTAGCCTGACAACAGTCGCCGGTGCCGGGGCAGGAACACAACGGACCGCACAGGGCCTGAGCCTTGGCAACGCAGGGACTGTCCCAGCCGGTGGCGGGATCGCAGCAGGTTGGGTCGTCCGTGCAGACGAGACCACAGCAGGATGGATCGGTGCACCCGGCAGTTCCGTTGGCCTGACAACAGTCGCCCGTCCCGGGACAATTCACGGACGAACACAATGAGGCGCACAGGGACTGTGCGTTCGAGGCGCAGAGCGCATCCCAGCCAAGGGCAGGATCACAGCAGGTTGGATCATCCGTGCAGACGAGGTCACAACAGGACTGGTTGCTGCATCCCGGTGTACCGTTGGCCTCGCAGCAGTCGCCTTGGCCCGGACAAGGATCTACGGAACACAACGCACCGCATAGGGTTTCAGCCTTTGCGACACAGAGAGCATCCCAACCATTGGCCGAGTCACAGCAAAAGTGGTCCTCCGCGCAGACCAGGTCGCAGCAAGATCGGTTAATGCATCCAGGCGTGCCGTTCGGCTGGCAGCAGTTGCCCGAACCGGGGCAAGCGGACCCTCCGTCGCAAAGGGCGGCGCACAACTCATCCGCCAAGCCTGCGCAAAGACTGTCCCACCCACCGGTACAGCAGAATGTATCTTGCGCGCAGACGAGTTCACAACAGGACTGATTGCTGCATCCCGATGTACCGTTGGCCTCGCAGCAGTCGCCGGTACCGGGGCATGGACCGGAGGCAAAAGCGGGAGCTGCGGTGCGTAAGTCTTTTGTGTTGTCCGTGTGGCGCACGGACGCCCCGTCCCGAGGCGCGGGAGGCGCTGCGACCGCTGGAATCGCGAGAACGACGAGTACGAAGAGCCACCGCGCCTGGTAACTCACGGCCGAACCCTCCTTCGTTGTAATGCTTCCGAAGCCCCTACCGGCCCCACTCGTCGTATCATAACGCCCGCCGAGGCACTCACCAAGGCAAAATACGATCATCGGATCTCAAGTTGGGCTGTACTCTCCTGGCGTAGTTACCATTGTAGCTTAGTTATGACTAGTTATGACAGCGCTAAAAACAGCGATTGCGGCCCGCAAACGCCGGTCGGACCAATCCGACAACCATGTTTGTTTTCGACGCCGCAAACCGCGATCCGAAACGAACCTAGCGCTGTCATAATAGCCGGGCAGAAAAAACTGTTGAAAAAAAAGTTACGCTGGGTTGACAAATGTGTTGAAACTTGCTAGTCGTGGACTGTTCGGGCTGGGAAAGTGGCAAGGCATTTGCGCATGTCTCCGCTTCTCTCGCCGGGCTGTTTAATCGTCAATCAGCAAACGGAAGGGAGCCTTAGGGTCTGTAAAGAAATAACTGGCCATATTCAGTCTTGTGCTCTCGGGAGAAACTTGTAGTT
>JADFMZ010000003.1 GCA_022563615.1 Planctomycetota bacterium | reverse complement strand
TTCAAGGCCCGTGTAAGATGACAGGAATGACCCCGCAACGCAGCGGGATTGCGGTGCTATCCACGCCCACATTCTGGACTTTTATGCGCGAGTTCTCGCCAGTCGGCTGCGTGAGGGCCGCGACGAGGAAGTCACTTGCGCGGGTCGGGGACGGTGCTCGAGCCGAACGGTTATTGTGGAGGCGAGGACGGACACGGGACTCCATATGATCGAGGCCAGGCGCAGGTTCCTCAGAAGTGACCTCGAATCGCGGCATGAGCCTTACTTCGTACGCGCCATTTGTCGTTAGTTGGCAATCAACTCTGATGGCTGGCACATCTGGCACGACGTTGCGCGGTTCAGCTTCATCCGGGATTGACGTGCGGACTTCTTGTCGGCCTCGAGCGCTTCGGGAATGCGGTCCCCGGTACCGAAGTACATCTCGTCAGGTGTCTGACCGCGGAAGGCGGAGTGGGGTAAACGCATGTTGTGCTCATCCACATAGAACGCGACCAACTTTTCGAGACTGCTGACCGTGTCAAGCGTGTTCAAGTACAGCCACTGGTGTTTGAGCGCTCGCCACCAGGATTCGATGAGCGAGTTGGAGAACGAGATGTCGGTCTGGGCGAGAAGCCGTTGAAGGAGTCCAGAATCGACCAGCTCATCAACGGCACTGTTGAAGTTCTCGACGCCGCCGTCAACGAGGAGGGTTGGCTTCTCGTCGATCAACCCACTTGCGGCGTTGAGCAGTAGTTCGGCCGTGATACTTGGATCGAACGTCGAGGACACCTTCCACGCGAGTATACGGCGTGAGAAGTTATCGATGACGGCGTGAAGGTATGCCCGCGTTCCATCGAGAAGTCGAATCAGCGTTGTATCGACATGCCAGATCTCGTTGGGAGCGGAGCTTCGAATGCCGTCCTTCGGCTTGGATGGATGGACGCGCAGACGAGGTCGTCGCCACTTGTGTAGTCGCACGAGCTTGTACCAAGTCGTGGCAGAGGCAAAGACCTTGCCGAGCCGCTGAGCGAGCACAGCCAGTGTTCCCGTTGGCACGTGGCGGTACTCCTCGGCAGTCACCATGCCCTTGATAGTCTCGACCTCGGCTCTCGTCAGTTGTTGCGGCGAAGATCGTGGACAAGAGGGCATGTCGTCGAGACCGCACACCTCCTCGCGCTTCCACGAATGGTATCGTGACGACGACAACCGAAGTACGCGCAGCACAGTCCGCAGCGGAAGCGTGGAACGTGAGCGATCGACTGCTCGAAGCAGCAAGACCTTGACTGCCGCATCAGGGAACCGAGTGCAGGCGAGCGAAAATCCAGACACTTTCAACAATACGACCACGAGCCTGAGAAACGCAACCAGGCGTTCGACCCGTGCGCGAAGTGCGACCACTTCCTGCTGTAGGATGAAGACGTCCATATCGACGACGTCAAGAGTGACAATCTCGGCGCGAGTTGAGGTGAGCCAGCCTCGAGCGGTGGAGCGAGGAACACCACGCCTTTCCGCATGCCCGATGTCACCTGTTGATCGGACAAGATCGCGGAGGCGATGATCATATCTGCGCAGAGTTCGAGTCGTTGAAGTCATGCCTCAATCATGGCGGTCGTCGCTCATACAGCAACTCCCGACAAGACTGACAAGGTCGAGCTTGAATTTTGGGAAATAAATGGAGATAGTGGCGAGAACTCGCGCACGAAAGTCCAGAATGTGGGTGTGGATAGCACGGAACGACAAATGGCCGACGCGCATTCCTTGCACATGGGCCCGAAATCCTCCGGTATTAGCGGGCGCACGGTGACCTCATACCCCATCGACCTATAGAGCTCGACGGATTCGCGGGCACGATCCGGATCCACCACGTGTCTGCGGACCCAACCTTTCGCTACAAGAGCGGGATCAGATTTCACCGTACCCAATTCGGGCTCCGTTGCGAGGCTCGATCGAGCGGTTGACGTGCATTCCGTAACAGGAAAAGAGAGGCTGAACGCCGATGGTGTTTGCTTGAAGCCCATTTGACCTCACGGAACATCCACAGTTGGCCTTGTCCGATTCTCACTGAGTTTTTCGAGGCGGCGTAGTGCGAGGATCGAGGCGCCAAGTGCGCCGACGAACTGGACCAGATCTGGTGCCGGAACATTGACTTCGCTGTCAAGGTGTTCACGAACAGTCCGTGCCATCGTTTCGAACTGAAGGATGCCCCCGATCAATGTGTACTCGGGTTCTGCCTTGACCCGCTTCATGAGTTGCACGCAACGTTCGACGAGCGATTCCATCGCACCTCGCATAATGTCCGATGGAGGCGTGCCGAGCGAGAGGTGGTTGATGACCTCCGACTCCGCGAATACCGCGCAAACGCCCGAAATGGTAACGGGCTCCTTGGACGTCGCCATCAGGGGACCTATTTCCTCCGTCGAAAAACCCATGTACCGGGCCGTTTTCTCTAGGAACGCGCCTGTGCCGGCTGCACATTTATCGTTGAGCCGAAACGATTTAACCTTTGCGGTCTCGTCAAGGCGGATGGATTTCATTGTCTGGCCGCCGACGTCCAGGATCGTCCGCGTGCCGGGAAAGAGAAACGCCGCGCCACGCGCACTGGCTGTCAGATCGGTCACGTGAAGATCCTTGAACGCGACCTGATGACGTCCAATGCCGGTTGCGACGACGTAATCGACATCGCCCTCGTTCAGCTTGGCCTCGATCAGACATTGTTGGTATATGATCCTGGATATATCACCCAGTTTGAAACCGGTAGGCCTGATGACGCGCCCAAGGATTTCACGGTTTTCGTTGATGATGATCGACTTGGTGTAGGTCGATCCCACATCGATCCCAGCCGTAATCTTAATGGGGCACCTCCTTGGCATCGCACGGGTTTCGGCTGGTCATGATGTAGTCCAGCGCGAACAAGGCCGCCCCCAGCGAGCCCATGTAGTGTGAATCCTCGCTCACATTCAATTTTGTTTCCAGTTTTTCCTCGAGTGAGCGCACCATGGCGACGTTTCTCGTGACGCCGCCTGTGAATGTCACTTCCTCCTCGATTCCCACGCGGCGGAGCAGCCCGGCCGAACGAGAGGCGATCGATTGGTGAACGCCCCACAAGATGTCTTCGATTTTCTTCCCCTTGCCGAGCCAGGACAGTACTTCCGACTCGGCGAATACCGTGCAGGTCGTGCTGATTCTTACCGGCCTGGTGAACTTCAGCGCCGTCGATCCCAATTCGTCGATCGGGATGTCGAGCGCAGCAGCCGTTGCTCCGAGAAACCGTCCCGTTCCGGCGGCGCATTTGTCGTTCATGCAGAAGTCGATGACCTCCCCGGTTTCGTTGACCCGAATGGCCTTGGTATCCTGCCCGCCCATGTCGACGACCGTGCGCGTGCCGGGAAACACATGCACGGCGCCGCGACCATGGCAGCTGATCTCCGTCACCTGCGTGTTTCCGAACGTGACTTTGTACCGACCATAGCCGGTGCCGATGACGTACTCGACCTCCATATCTCGAAGGCCGCACGCCGCGATGGCTTGGTCGTACGCGTCCTGCGCCGCCTTGATGACGTTGGCACCCGTCTCGACCAACGCGCGACCGACGATCTCTTTCTCCTCGTTGATGATGACGGCTTTGGTCTGCGTTGATCCGACATCCACTCCAGCGGCATAGGCCATGGCGCAATCCTCTTTCTACTTGATGAGAGACCGTCGGCGGCGCGAAGCCAGCCCCTCAAAGAATGCATCGATCCGGTTCTTCATCGGCGCTTCGGTGACTACACGGCGGTCCATCATGTCCGACTCGACGAAAAGGCTGGCAATGTCATGTTTCCTGGCCACATGCCGTCGAACATCGGCGAGTCCTGTCGATACCGTGCGACAACTCTTGATCGGATGGTAAATGATTCCATCGACATGATAGTCCTCAAGCATTTCCTCCAGGGCGCAATCCTGATGGAACATGCTGTCCATGGCATCACGGACGGAAATGAGCACCCCCTCGGCCAGGCTCTCGATAGGTTTGTCAACATCGTATTCAAACCCCCGGTTGGCGCCGCCGGAGGCGAACCACAGATAGGTCGAATTGATAAAGGTGCCTCCCCACTCCGTGAACATTTCGTTGAATCGCCGGAAGATCGGGTAACAGGGTACGCCCACGAAGATGAGGCGATAGACTTCCTCGGTCAGCGTGCCGATTCCCTGTTCGGCCTTGTATTCCATTTCCTCGACGAGTTCGTTGAAGTATGTGGCGCCCGTTTCGGTGCCTCGAAAACCGTTGGCCACACCGAGAAAGATCGTGCCGTCGGTCAGTGCATTGAACAGCGAGGGACGGCTCTTGTTCAGATCGAGCACCTTCTTCCAGCCTACACTGATGGCGTTCGCATGTCCGAGCACTACGCGGAGTTTGTCAATATCGAACTTCTTGCCGGTGACTTGTTCGCAGGTTACGATCAACTCTCTGAGTTGAACCTCGACGTATCGCCGGTCGTTCTCAAACTGCGGGTTTCCACTCCATGTCTTCGAATGAGCCTCCCGTGTGCCGGGCACGTCGATCGTGACCATGGGTATGTCATACATTCGGTGCCAGATTTCGGCCCACTTGATGTACGTGTTGCAGGCGTTCGTGAGTACGGCGATACTTGGCTTGGGGATGTTTCCCATTGGATGGGAGCCGCCGCGAAGTTGCAAGGCCACGTCGGCCTTCACGTAGCCGCAGATGTCGGGCGAGTATCCGTAGTCTTCCGCCTCGGCCAAGTACTCGTGCGCCACACGGCGTATGGCCGTTTGCAGAGAATTGATCTCCGGAAAGACCACCGGCAGATCAAAAACCTTCAGAATCTCGTTGATACTACCCATGACGAAGACGTAGGCCGACTGACCGCCGTCGTCGGCTGTTTTTGAGAGTTCGGCGAACCATTCGCGAAACAGTCGCGCGCCGTCGCGATTCCCGCGCCCTACAAGTTCGTGTTTCTCATCCATTCGCGTATCCATGTCGAGGCGCCGTGCTTGGATCAAGCAAACAGCAGGTTTTCCAGAAATGTCTCCACCTGTAATTCGAGGTGTTCGAAAGAAGTCATGTTCTCTTCGAACTCGGTCACGAAGTAGGGGATGCCCTTTTCATCCAGCCGATGTATGTACGCCACTTGCTCCTCCAGGCCCGGCTCACACATCTTCGCAGCCGCAATGATGACCGCATCGGCCTTGGCCTCCTGCACCCGTGCAAGGAGCATCTCCTCCTTGGGTTTGCGGTTATCGTGCTGTACGGGGCTGTAGGACGATCGCTCCAGGTAGGATTCGGCCAGATTCCGGTAGGGATCTCCGCGGGTCGGTATGTCTTCCAAAAGCCACCGAAGCCCAATGTAGAAGTCGTCGTCCACCACGTAGCACGTACGCCCCAGCATGCGAATCAGGTCGAGCGGCGGCTGCTCGCAGAAACCGCCCTCGAAAACCACGCGAATCCTGTCTTGGCGCTTTGTCGAGCGATCTTTTAGCCGGGGAAGCACATACTGCAAGAGTTCGTTGTGCTCCGTGCGGGGGATCATGCCGGCAATGGCAACGAGGCAGTAGGCCTCCTCCGCCGTGACGAGCCAAGGCGTCTTGCGCTTGACGTCGTAAAGCTCTCGCAGGAGTCTGCGATTCTCGTTGAACACTTCGATTGAGCGATGGAGGTCATGCTCCTCGATTTTCCGGCCGGCAACCTTCTCGATGATGTTTCCGATACGCTTGTATTCGTCGCACAGGTAGTTTTCGCTGTGCGAAGAATTGGGATTCTGCGGCAGATACAGAATCTGGCAGGGGTAATCGAAGTTACGACCCCAAATGGCGGCGAGATTGCGCGCCGCATCACAAATGGGGTGCGAGACGAACAAGTCCAACTCGAGCCGTCCCGTGAGCACGGCGTCGAGCGAGGTCTTGATAATCGAGCAAAGGTAGGAACCAAAGTGCGAGTCGCTCCGGGTGGATTCGATGGGTGCGCCGCGCACTTTGAAGGGCAGCATGCCCGCAGCGTCGGCGATCTCTTCGGGAAAGTAGACTTGAAAGTGGCCTGCCACCTTCCCGCCGTTCTCCCGCCACCTCTTCACCGTCGGGAAGCTCGGATCCTCGACAAGCTCGCAGCACTCATAGAGCACCTCATCGAGAGGTTTGTCATGCCATTCGGTGAACACGCAGAAATTCATGCATACTTTCCATCTTGCCCCGTGGTTTCGGTTGCCCGGGCGTCATGCGGCGGCCCGGGTGAAACCCGGATGTCTACGATTCCATTGAGCTTTCACGCGGATAGTCCCAGCCCGGCAACTTCACGTCTTTGCAGGAATAATCCATCTTGACCCGTTGGCCGCCGCGGTCCAGAAGGGCAAGCAGCCCGCTGCGAATGAACGGGTTCTTCTTGGGATTGAATATCTCGCCGGTCTCCATGGCGAGTGCCTCGTCGTCGGCACCACGAGCGAGTTCCTTCTTGAACAAGGCGCGGGAATAAGGTGCATCCTTGGCCATCTTGCGTGCGCATTCATAACCCCTTCGAAGCGCATCGAGTTCCTCATTAAAGACGCCGTTACTGAGTCCAACCTGATAGGCCCGGTCGGCCGTCATCACCTCGTCGAAGACCTCGAAGATGATCGAATCGCCCATCCCCAACCGCTTCAGTTCGCCGACGGCACCGAATCCCGGCAGGATGGCATAATCCAACTCCGGTTGGTTGTAGGTCGGCTTCTGTTCCCAGCGCGATTCACGATCAAGCGAATCATACGCAAACCCGAAGGCGCGCACGTCGTACCGCAAGTCGAGAAAATAGGTGAACTCCGCGCCGCCCCCCCATTTTTCGCCGAACACTCCGATCGATGCGACGGGGCTTCTCTGAATCATTCGAAAGCACGCTACGCCGTTGCGGCTGGATGCGGCTGCATCCTCTTCCGCCAGCGGAGCGTATCCTGTTGCGCGGTCGAACCAGCCACGGTTGAATTCACGTGCGTCCGCCCCGAGCATGCGCATGCCGCTTCCGGCGGCCGCAAAAAGCACGGCACCGCATCGGCTGTTTCGATGCAACTCGAGCACACGGGCATAAGCGTGGGCGAGTTGGTCCACAACCGCATGGTTCAAGACATTACCACGCAAGGGGCAATTGAAGACGATCGACGCGACCCGATCACGTGACGACGGTTCGTAGAACTTGAGATCGAGATAGGCGCCCTTGTACCGCCCTGTATCCAGGTCCAACTCGGCTACCGGCGTTCGATAATACTTTCCATAACCCAATAGGCGGGTCGTGTTTCGCTTCTTCATTTCCAATAGCAGGCATGGCTTTCCCTTGCGCGGCCCACACGCACCGTCAACGTCGAGCATCCCGGCCATGTGGGGGTCGTCGGCGTTTTCATCCTGTGCCCGCCGAATCAATTCAATCATGCCGTCGAGTGTCAGCGTCTCGATCAGTGTGTCGATCGCCTCAATCAGCCCAACCTTGAATCGAAGTCCAGCGCGCGTGGCCGCATTGATCTGCCCCGGCGTGGCGGTGCGATCCTGAATCAGATCGAGGGCGTACAGATACAACGGCAGCGCGTACCTGCGGAAAGCCCGTCCCCCGGCGTCGCTCGCGCATGCCACATGAGCCAGTGATTCGGCGCTCTTGATTTTGCCCGCGCGGCGATCACGTTCCGCCGCTTCGTAGTAGGACCAGAAATCCTTGCGCGAAATCTCGCCGATCCGAACATAACCTCCGCTAGCCGGATCAAGCACCTTCTGGGGATCGGGACGACTCCCATCACTCCAGGCGAAGAATCCTTGGCGCGATTTTGAGGCAACGCCGGTCGAACCGTCCTTTTCCAGTTTGGCGATCCAATCGGGATAATACTTGCCATCACGTCTATAGAGGCTGCGAAGCCGGTCGTCTGGGGGCAAGGCATCGCCGAAATGACGCGATGATTCGGTGTAGGGCATATGGCCCGTTTGGTCGAGCACCTTGAACGGGTTTGTGGTGAACAGATCCCATAGTCCGCCGAGTTCGATGATGTCGCGCGAGGATCGGACATCCCAGGAGATGATCGCCGCCATCGCCTGGAACAGCGGATCGGTAATGTATCCGTGGTGATCGATAGGCAGCGCAATGACTGTATTTTCGAGGATTTGATCCGCAAACACCACACCTAAGGTGAAGGTTTCGTTGGATGCATATTTGCCTTTCATGACGTCGATCAGACGATTCGCCGTAAACGGCTAGTATCCATGCACGGTCAGGAATTTCTCGCGAAACGCCCCACTTTGGAAGAGGCGAGCCAGCTCCTCCGTTGTGTGCGACGAGGTATTCGAGAAGACGGCTGCCAGTCGATCCGCGTCCACGTTCTTCTCAATGGCGTTGAAGATGGCCTTCTTGACGTCCGTGCGCTCAGTGGCGATTTCCCAGATAATATCCGCATCGCTCAGTTCGGCGTAGTTCTTCGTGTACGTAACGCGCGATGCCAGTGTATCCGCATCCTCTTGCCGGAGTTGGAACGTCGACACCCGGTGCTTCCAAGCCCCTTCGCACGCAGCCTTGCATCGCTCGAGCGCTTCCGTCGATATGTCGAGCACGACCACCTGGTAATCCGTCTTCCTCAGGAGATCCTCGATGATTCCCTGTCCCATGGTGCCCGCGCCGATGACCGCGACGCGACGAATCTCGTTGATACGTTTCACGGCGGACACTATCGATTTATCACCAAACGCAAATGCTTTCTTCATGATGAACGCCCCGGCTAATCCTTCTCGGTGTCAGAACTCACTACGGCCATGCCCTGCCCGCCGCCAATGCACACCGCTGTACAGCCGTATCGCACGTCGCGCCGCTCCATTTCATAGACAAGGTCGACCAGCAGGCGTGCGCCGGTCGCAGCGAGCGGGTGCCCGATCGCGATCGCGCCGCCGTTGACGTTGGTCTTCTCCCGGTCGAGTCCGAGTTCCTTCTCGACACCCAGGTACTGGGCCGCGAACGCCTCGTTAATCTCCCAAAGGTCGACGTCATTTTTGTGAAGACCGGCTCGGGCCAGCGCTTGGGTGATCGCCGGAACCGGGCCCCGGCCCATCACACGCGGGTCCACGCCGGCAATGCCATAGCTTGCAATCTCGTATCGAACGGGTATTCCGAGGGCAACGGCACGGGTCCGATCAGCCAACAGCAACGCGGCGGCGCCGTCACTGATTTCACTGGCGTTGCCCGGCGATACCAGCTTGTTCGGCGTAAGGCCCGGCAGCTTGGCGAGCACGTCGACGGACGTTTTTCGGACACATTCGTCACGGGCCAGATGCACGGGACGGCCAGCCGGGTCGGTCGTGTCGATCGCAAACATTCCGCGCAAAGCGTCGCCGCCGTTTACGTGGCTCCTGCGGTACGCGTCCCTCGCCCGCGCATGCGAAAGCTCGGCGAAACCGTCGCACTCATCCCGTTTTACTCCTACCTGGGCGCCGTATTCGTCTGCGGTAAGCATCATGCTGGTTTTAGCCAGGTCGTGGTTCAAAGAAGCGAGCATCGTGTCCTCGATGCTGCCGCCCTCCGCAAACTCCCAGAAATTGGTTGCCGAACGAGGCGCCCGCATGACGCGAGGTGCTCGTGACATCGTCTCGGCGCCTACGCACAGAACGATGCCGGTGTCGTCGATTTCATTGGGGAGAAGAATCTGCTGGAACCCGCTGACGACGGCCTGCAAACCCGACCCGCAAATCCGTTGGACCATCAGTGCCGGCACTTCTGTCCGAAGATGACACCGTATGGACACATTCCGTGGGAAATAGATGTCCTGCGTGCCCGGAGCGGTGAACTGGTAGACGTTTGCGCCGACGACACCGTCGATCTTCCCACAGTCGATCGTGCTGCGAGCGATCGCCTCGTCTGCCGCCAGCACAGCCAGATCCTCGGCGGAAAAGTTGCGGAGCGTACCGCACTTCAGCCCGACGGGCGTACGCGCCGCTCCCGATAGAACCACCCGTGGGGTCGTCTTACCCGTACCCATGCCTATATCCCCTGCAACTGCCGTTGCTGAATCTCAATGACGTCATCCGGCGGCTCGGTCACAAACAGCTTCTCGATCTGTACCTTGCAATTCTTCATGATCGCGCTGCGAACGACCTTGCCGGAGGGCGTCAGTTCGCCGGCTTCCAGCGTCGGCTCTCGATCGATGAGTACGACGCGACGTACTCGCTGGTACTTCACCTCGATCAACAGATTGACCCGCGCCAGTTCTGTTGCGAAGAGCTCGCGCACCGCGGCTTCCCCGATCAGTGATTCCGACTGAATGCCGTTGTCGGCCGCCCATTCCCGAAGGCGGTCAAAATCCGGATGAATGAGGGCGGACACAAAGTCCTTGCCTCGTCCGAGGGCCACGGCGGTGCTGATGTACGGCGATTCGTTCACAAGCACGGTCTCCACCCGTTGCGGGTGGACCTTCTCACCCGTGGTGAGCTTGAATGCGCCGTCCTTGCGGCCCATCAACCGCAATCCGCGGTCGGTGAATTCCCCGAGGTCCCCGGAATGAAACCAGCCCTGGTCGTCGATCACGCGCGAGGTTGCATCCTCATCATCGAGGTAACCCGCCATCACGTTGGGACCTTTCACGAGAATCTCCCCATCGCTGTCGATCCTCACGGTGACACCGGGTATCGGAAAGCCGACATAACCGGATCGCCATGGCCCGGACGTGTCGGTCATGGTGACACAGGGCGACGTCTCCGTCAGTCCCCAGCCTTCGACGACGGGGATGTTGTGCTGTTGGTAGGCGGTTTCGACGTGCGCGGGCAGCGCGGCTCCGGCCGTGAACACAAACCGCAGTCCCTGGCCAAAAACGATGGTGGACACGTCTTGACGCTGCCGGCATTGTGTTATCAAGAGATCGTGAACGCGGGGCACGCTGAAGAACAGCGTGGGCTTGAACGCCGCCCAGTTGTCAATCAAACGCTCGATGTCCCGGCCGCGAGAGTCGTCGAGACAATGCGTACAGCCGTGGTACAAGCACATAAATCGCTCGAACAATCCACCAAAGCTGTGGTGCCACGGAAGATAGCTCATAACGACGTCGGATGGACCGACATCCCAGATGGCACCAATGGCCTTTTGCTGCGAGATGATGTTGCCGTGGCTGAGCTTGACCCCCTTGGGTGGCCCGGTCGTGCCCGACGTGTACATCACGAAACACAGGTCGTCCGGGATAACCGCGTCAATCCGATTGGTCAGTTCGCTCTTGGACACACCCCCCGGGTTGAGCAACGAGGTATAATCCACGGCGCCCCATTCCTCGCTCTGGCGATCGGAATCCATGCAGAAGTACTTCACGATGTTCGGATGCTGGCCCCGGTCAATTTTGTTGAGTTGGTGAGTTCCCGAAGCGACGACGAAACGTGGTCGCGCGTGTCCGAGAACGTAGGCAACCTGCCGCTTCGGATAGCCCTGAAAGATGGGCACCGAGACGGCGCCGATGGACATGGCGGCGAGCTCGAAATTGAACATCTCCACCCGGTTCTCGGAGAGCATGGCGATTCGATCACCGGGCTGAATACCTTGTTTCATTAGGTGACGAGCGATCTGGAAGGTATCGGATGCGAATTTTTTCCAGGAAATCTCTTGGTCTTCAGCGCCCAGGCGACGGCGAATGTAGGTTCGATCTCCCCATCGCTCCGCCCGAGTGCGCAGCACGACCCCCAACGAATTCTCATAGTCACCGACCGGAACGGGATGCGTATGTTCCTCGCCGACCCGTTTGATTCCGATCTGCTCATCGAGACCCAGGGGTGTTATCTGGCAGTAGGCCAAGCAGGAGTCGCGTAACAGTTCCTTGGTGAGTGTAAAGCGTTCTTCCGGCGGTTTCATCGCATACGACGTGCTCATGGGATCCATTCCCGCTCGGCGCTGCACGAGCTGCGACGCCACGAAATACACCATGCTGGTTGCCAGCTCTTTGATATGGGAACACCCGACGCGGCCACCGATCCGTTGTCCGATCTCGTTGAGGACGCCCCGTTCGATTCGAAGACCCACCAGACGTTCCGCCACCGATTCGACCTCACGGCAGACGGGGAAGGGCACCCGAATCATTTGCAGGCGGGAGGACGTGATCTGCTCATCGGGAAGGTAGACTTTGATCTCGAGTTTAATCAGATGCTCATGATCCAGCAGCGTGCCGACAAGTAGCATCTCGTCCTTGCCGCACTCGAAGAGTTCGATACTGATGTTTCGTTGTGCGGAGAGTTTCATGGTGCTTGCTCCCGAGTTTCCGTTCTGTCCGTGTTCCTTCCGATAGCGAATCGCCCGCGCTAGAGCGTTCTGAACTTGGCACCGCAGCGATTTGAAGAGTGTCTCCTCCTCCTTGAGACCGGCATTCGACGCGTAACGGATCAGCGGTCCGAGTATCCACTCTTCATTGGAAAACAACTGAACACTTTCAAGACCCCGATCCAATGCGTCATGGAAAAACTTCAGTGAACTAGTTACATGTCCGGCGTGTGCCAGGATCATGGCGTGATGTCTCGCCCAAATCTCGTCATAGGAGGCGTCGGCTGCGTACGCACCACAGGTCAACCCTACATCTAACACCGCGCGCGTGACGCGACGCACGAAGTCCGCCTTGGTCGGATCCTTGCAGAGATCCCCCATCCGTAGGTCGAGTAAGTCTCCGTTGGCCTTGACCGTGTGGATCAGACCGCCAACGTTGAGCACAATCGAGATCATCGCCTTGTCGAACTCGATTCGTGTCCCCGGGACATCGCGGGCGTGCGTAGCAGGATAGCCGTGATTGCTGAGAATCACGCTGATGCGGCGTTGCTCGAAATCGCCGCCACCTGCGAAAACGAGTGTGCCTTTCCGTTCGAGTACGTAGACGGTGTCGGCGCCGCTCCCACGTCGTCCACCGGCCTGAAGTGAGATGCCACGTACCACACGGTCCAAGAGGGCCGCGACTATCTCCTCGTCGACATCGGGCAGTCGGCGTAGCAACACCGACTCACGCAACTGTTCTTCGTAGGTTTGGATTGTTTGTTCCGACAGAATCCCGTTAGGCAGTACCAACAAGATCGGGACGTGCCTGCGGATGTCTGTGATTCCCTTCAGCTTGCCCCGGCCTGCGAGATTCTCCAGGTAACGAACCATCTCACCGGTGAAGAGATGGAGTTGATCCGGATTACAGCAGACAAACAGCAACTCGGGTAAATGATGCAGCGCATCGGCCTCGAGCAGGTTGGAGAAAATCCGATTCTTGAGCGACGTCACGCGAATCGCCTCGTCATCGAGAAGCTTCAGCGAACCCGCCTCCTTCAACAACTGGGTAATGCCATTACCCCCACGGCCAATGAAACACTCAGCGGCGGTGTGGACATAAAAGCCAACACCCAGCGCGCCAGCAGGATGGATGCCAAGATCACCCTCTTGCAACATGGCTGGGCTGACTCCCCTCGGTCTTGGAGAATTCCAACGCCAACAGCGCCGCGCCGAATGCGCCGGCGTGCTGCGGTTGGGGCGGTAAATAGACCATGGTGTCCAAGGCCTCTTCCAACGCACGGACCATCGCACGACAATGCGCCACGACTCCACCGGTCACACCGCACACACCATCGTGGGCCGGCATCATTTCGAAGACTCGCGACGCGATGGACCGAAAAATACCCATCGAGATGTCTTCCCTGGGCTGCCCTCCCTTGATTCGTTCGATCACTTCCGTCCCTGCGAAGACCGTGCAGTAGCTGTTGACGACGGTGCCACAGGTCGACGTCATGGCCAATGCGTCAATCTCCTTCAGTGGCACACCAAGCCTGGCCGCGATCGATTCCAGAAACGTGCCCGTACCGGCTGCGCACTTGGCGTTCATCCGGTAGTCGGCCATTTGCCCGCGTTCGTTAAGCCGGATGACCTTCGTGTCCTGCCCGCCGATGTCGATGATGTTCCGCACTTCGGGGGACCATTCGCGCACGCCTCGGGCGTGGCAAGAAATCTCGGTCACGTTTCGATCCGCGATGTCGACGTGTTGGCGGCCGTAGCCCGTCGAAACGCAGCTCGCGATGTCATTACGCGAGGCCCCGGATTCCGCCAAGGCTCGGCTCAGAGCCGATTCGGCTGATTCGGCGTAGTCAAACCCGGACGCAACCACGTGGCTTCCAAGAACCGAGAACCTGTCGTCGATGACGACGCATTTGGTCGCGGACGATCCGACGTCAATTCCGACGAAAACCGGCCCACTCATCGCTTGCGCTCCTCAAGCTGTTCGATGAAGGCCTCGATGTTGGTCATAGTCTGCGCGGTGGAGAAGAACCGTAGGTCGCTCAAGTCGCCGTCGAAGACCAGGATCGGCCTGTCTTGTTCGTCGCGAAGACGCTGCGCCATGCCGAAACGGGAGTTGGTGTTGTTCGGGCAGGTTCGCGCATTGTGGAAAATCGCCCCGTCGATGTCAAAGCGATCGAACATATCCACCAGGAATTCCTGTTTGAACCGTTCGTCACGATTGATGAAGATCGCGATGCTGGTCTTGGCCATCCACTCGAGCGGATCACCGCCGTCGAACCTCTCGAACGCCCAGGAGTTGCAGTAAGTGCTCGCCGCGACGACGGCTCGCAAGTCAAAGAACTTGTCCGACATCTCGCGGAGCTTCGGCCAAATTGGCATCCCTTCCCAGTACACGCGATAACGTTCGTTCGGGACGGCGCCGACGCCGTCGCGAACACGCATCGACATTTCGGCCAGCAACACTTCGTAATAATCGATCGCTGTCTGTGAACCCCTCATGAGGATCACCGGCGACATGTGAAACAGGCCGTCGAAAAAAGTGAATGTTGCGGGGCGGACTCGTGCGGTGTCGAGAATCTGGTTCCAAAGTGTGCTTGCGCGACTGGAGCGTGCCACGACCTCGGTGAGGTGATTCTCATTGAGCTTCATGCCAAAATGCGTTTCGATGATGTCGATGAGGCGCGCCAATTCGCCGCGAACGAAGGATATGTGCTCGGCCGTGACGTCGCCAAGATGAGTGGGAGGGGTGATGCCCAACACCGGCACTTCATGCCGTCGTCCGAAGAAACCCCACCAGTCCTGCACCTCGCGACACTGATTTGTGCTGTAGACCAAGAGGTCCGGCTTGGGTGGACCGGCGATTCCAAAGGCCTCTGTAAGCGGGCTGAAACCCGCAAGGGCCGAGCCGATGTCGCTGGTCATGTAGGAGCAGGATTCCGCGCAATAGCCCGCGGCGACCGCACGCGGAATGTATTCGTGACTGACCTTACGCGCTCCGAGCAGGGCCCCGTGGTTTTCCGGAAAGTAAACCTCAAAGCCCAAGGCCGTCAGGATTTCGCAGGGGCCGATGGAAGTGCACCAAGCCACCCTGCGCGCCGGGTCGGACGCAGCCGCATCAAGATTCAGGAAATAGTCGCGCACGATTGGCCGAAGCTGCTTTTGCGCTGCGATTTCGATTCGCTTGGCGGTTGCGGGCACGAAAAGCTCCTACGGAATCACGATGGAACGTAGAGACAGGCCTTCCTTCATTACATCGAAAGCTTTGTCCAACTGGTCGAGGCTGAACCGATGTGTTACCAGCTTCTTCAGATCGATCAGCCCCTGTTCGATCATCCGAATGAGCGGAATGTAGTCGACGGGCCGGCATCCCAATGAACCGATGATCTCCAGTTCCTTGAACATGATCTTGCCGGCGATGATGGAGATTGCCTCTTGGGTGTATCCTACGATGCACAGCCGGCCGCCCACGCGTACGCTTTCAAGAGCCTGTACGATCGTCTTTGGGTTACCGATCACCTCGATGGCGATGTCCGCGCCGCCGCCGGTGAGTTTCTTGATCTCCTTGTCTACCCGCTCCACTTTGGATGCGTTGATCGTCTTGGCTGCGCCGAACTCGACCGCCCAGTCAAGCTTTCGCTCGTTGATATCGACCGCAATGACGTAACCACCCGCGGCCGTGGCGAGCTGCACGGCGTTGATCCCCACACCGCCGCAGCCGAAAACGGCCACGGTATCGCCCGGCTGAACCCTCGCGCGGTTCTTCACGGCGTGGTAGGGTGTGGAGAGGGCATCCGCGATGATCGAGGCCTCTTCCAGAGGAATGGACTCGGGCAGGTGAAGCAGGTCTTTCGCCGGCACCGCGACGTACTCAGCGTACGCGCCGTCGAAGTGGTTGCCGAGCATGGTCATGTCGGCGCAAATGTTCTCGCGCCCCAGTCGGCAAGCAGAGCACTTGCCGCACGTGAGCACGGCCGGAATCAGCACCCGGTCGCCCTTCGAAACCCTGCTAACGTTTTCGCCGACTTCTTCGATGGTGCCGGACGCCTCATGGCCCAGCACGATGGGTGGCGGCTTGAAAGTCGGTACACCATGTTCGATGTAATGCAGATCGGTATGGCAGACCCCACACGCCGCCACCTTCACAAGAGCCTGATCCGCTCCCGGCGCGGGCTTGCGGATGTCCTCAACCTTGAGCCCTTTTTGCTTACCGTGAAACACAACCGCTTTCATGTCACTCTCATTCCCGACTTGTCAGATCCTCATCGATTGGCACCGCAGCGCCCCGGATCACGGTTCTCGAAGCGGAGGCTACGCGTGTACCCACTGCGGCGGCCGTTTCTCCATGAAGGCGGCGATACCCTCGTGGGCGTCGTGCAGTTTCATCAATTCGTCCAGATAGATTCGTTCAGCTTGGTCCAGGTCTGAGAGAAACTGCGCCCGCGTTGACCTCACTATGGCGCGCTTCGCAAGACGCACTACGGGACGCGAGAGCTTGCGAATGGCATCCAGGTATTCCTCCACCCGGGCGTCGAACGTGTCCGCCTCGTAGACCGCGTTCACCAGGCCGATGCGAAGAGCCTCCTCCGCGCCGATCGTTGGGCCCAGGGCCACGAGTTCCAACGCTTTCTTGATACCGACCTGAGCTGGTAACAGGCACGCGGCCACGGGCGGAAACACTCCCACGTGGACTTCCGGCTGCCCGAATTTGGCTCGTTCGGATGCAAGTACGATGTCACAGAAGCACGCCAGTTCGCATCCACCGCCCAGCGCCGCCCCCTGGACGACCGCGATCGTGAGGGCGTCGGTCGAGGCGAGCTTGCGGAAAATGCCGTGGAACAGCCGGATCATGTCGCCGACCTTCTCGGCGGTGTGCTCACCGACATCCACACCGGCGCTGAATGTCTTGCCGTGAGCGCCAATGACGATGGCCGCCAACGACGTCTGCGTCACCAACGATTCAAGCAGTGCGTTGAACCCCTCCATCATCGGATTGTTGAGTACGTTGAGCGGCGGGCGATCCATCGTCACGGTCGCAACGCCGTCCGCTGTCCGAATACTGAAAAACTCCCAATCGCTCATGTTTTCACTCTGCCTGTCAACGAAAATCGCCTGTTTCAATCCGCAACCATGCCATTTCTGCCTGGCTGCCGCTGCCCGTCTCCTTTCGCGGGAGACTCTTGTGGGCGGGACCTCACACGTATTGTCCTCCGTCAACACGAATGACCTCTCCCGTAATGAACCTGGCCCGGTCACTACAGAGAAAGGCCACTGTCTCGGCAACGTCCTGGGCCTCGCCTATTCGACCGAGAAGGATCTCCGCGGCTGCCGTTTTCCTTGCTTCTGCGGTCATTGAGGCGAGGATCGGCGTCTCGATCATTCCTGGCGCTACCGAGTTGACCGTAACGTTGAAGCGAGCCAACTCTTTTGCCAGAGCTTTGGTCAGCCCGATCACACCGGCCTTAGCGGCTGAGTAGTTCGTCTGACCGAACTTACCCCGCATGCCGTTGATGCTCGAAATATTGACGATGGCTCCCCAGCCGGCTTTTCTCATGATCGGTGCGGCCGCACGGCAACAATGGAACACCCCCGTCAGATCGACATTGATCACGTCATGCCATTGCTCGTCCGTCATCTTCCAGATTACTTGATCGCGGACGATTCCCGCGTTGTTGACGAGGATATCGACGCCGCCCCAAGCCGCCTCAATACTCTCAAAGGTGCCATGAATGGCCTCCGCGTTGCGCACGTCGACGGCGCGCGACCAGGACCGCCGCGCGAATGACTCGATTTGCGCGGTGACCGGGGCGATGTCTTGAGGAGAACCTTGATAGATGATGGCAACGTCACACCCATCCCGCGCGAGCGTCTCCGCGACGCAACGGCCGATGCCGCTGCTGCCCCCGGTGACCAATGCTCGTCTCGGCGTGCTTTTCATTCTTTATTGCCTAGAGGATCAAGGTCGATCTCCGAGGAATTACGTCGCCGTCTTCAGTGAGCCGCCGCATTTGCCGCAGAATTCAAACTGCGCTGGGATGCCCCTTGCGTTGCAGGATGGGCACTGCTGGACATATGGACCCCATAGGAACTCGCTGGAACCGTTTTCGTCAGCCGCACGCTGACGCATACCGACGTAATCCACCTTCCGCTTCTCAACAAATGCCGTCATGCCCTCGTAGGGCTCGAGACTCGTGTAATGCACCGCCAGCCAATCACGGGCGTGTGACGCGGTGGCGTGCCAGGACAGGTCCTTCCAGAAGTTGACCTGTGCCTTCGTGTACCGCGTACACTCGGCGAACTTATGGACGATCTGATCGCACAAATCGGCCACGACCTCATCGAGGCGCGAAAGATCGATCTTGTAGCCGTCTGTTTTTTTGAGCGCCTTTCGAATCTCGTCCGCGCCGGCACGTCGCTCAAAGGGCTGGTCCCAGGTGTCGGTGTTCCAGTCCGCCAGGTAGGTCCTGTCACCGTTGAAAATCGTGACGAACTTGTCATCCGGGCCTTTGACGGTCGGCACAACGGCGTTGACCAAGCCCATCGACAAGGCCGTAAAGGAGGCGTATCGCTGGTTAAGGAAGAGAATGCCTCGCGCCCGACGATCGCCAACCGTGATGGGTAACCACTGAGTCGAGCCCCCGCACGCGACCGAACCGACGCTCGTGCCGACCTGGGCGATAAAGGCATGCTCACCCATCACGCTAAGGTCACAGGCCAATTGGCTTTCGTTTCCACCACCGACAGCCATGCCGTTAAGACGCGCAATGACCGGTTTCCCGCAGTTCGTGATGGATTCGATGTACTCCTTGAAACAGCACATATACTTCCAGTAGTCGCGCGGTTTCCGCATATAATTCGCCTGGTACTCTTTCACGTCACCGCCCGTGCAGAACGACTGATGGCCCTCGGACGTGAACACGACGACGGCGACGCTGTCATCCCAGGAGGCGTCCTGAAACGCGGCAGCGAGTTCCTGCAGAGAAGGCGTGCTGTACGCGTTGAAATGGTGTGGCCGATTGATCGTCACACGGGCAACCCAATCCTCCTTCTCGTAACGGATTTCCTGGAATTCAAAGGAGGACGGTTTGCGGGTTGGAAACAGGGTCATGGTGGCTCTCTCTTCCTCGCGGTGCCTGCAACCCACTGAACATCGCATCTGCGGTAATATACGATCGAACGTTCGATCGATAAAAATGTCCGGTGAACGCCAGGCCCCCAATCCAAAGGCCGAGCGCATCCCTCCCTCCAATCTCATAGTACCCTAATATTTCACATTGTCAAGCGTTTTTCGAGAAAATATACTTGACACAGAGGGCTCACGCATGCACATTTGTTACGAACGATAGTTCGATATGATGGGGATACCAGGACTTTGATTTCCGGAGAAAAAGAACAGATGTTCGAATCGTTCGAGGCCGGGGCCAAACCGGGTGTAACCACCGGTGGCCGCGAATCCTACGACGAGCGGCTCAACCATATTTTGGAGGCCGCCACCAACGTAATTGCACGGGTGGGGTACGGGCACGCGTCCATGCGCGCCGTCGCCAAGGCGGCCCAAGTCAGTCTGGCTGGAATGTATCACTATTTCGACAGCAAGGAGAAGATGCTCTTTCTGATCCAGTTTCGCACCTTCAACTCCTTGCTCCAGAACCTGCGCGAGAAGCTGCACGGTGTAGAGGAACCGGTCGAGCAGCTACGCGTCATGGTCAGATCCCATATCGGCTATTTCGCCACCGACATGGCCGCTTTGAAGGTCTGCTCCCACGAGTTGGATGCGCTCACGGGGTCCAGGTACGAGGACTTGCGACACCTTCGACACCAATACTACGAACTCACGCGTGCCATCATCGAGCGCGTGTTCCAGTCACGTGCTCCGGGCGGGGGGCTCGATGAACACGTGGCCACCATGGCGCTCTTCGGCACGCTGAACTGGCTGTATCGGTGGTACAGGCCCGGCCCCGATTATTCGGTAAACGGGCTTGCGAATCAGATTACCCGGCTGTTTCTGACTGGGATCATTGGCCTAAAGCCCGCAGCCGATGGTAGCGCTAGCTCGGCGGAGTCCTAAGCGGATCGATCCTTTTCGAATCGGCCGACGGGGCACGCAACGCGAGAAGCCGGCCATCTGGAAGCGCCCAAGGGAGTTCTTGCCGTGTACGTGCCGGATGTTGAGTTGCACGAGGCGCAATCGCTCGAAGAAGCCGCCGCGCTGCTTTCTCGTTTTTCGCCCCATGCCCGACTGCTTGCCGGCGGAACTGACCTGCTCGTTGACCTTAAGTCCGGACGCCTTTCCGCGGACCACCTTATCTCGGTCAGCCGAGTGGCGTTCCTGCACGGGATCACGGAAACGGAGGACGGGCTACGTATTGGTGCGCTGACGACGATCACGCAACTGGATCGCCATCCCGTAGTGCGCCAACGCTTTGCCGCACTACGCGACGCAACATCGCAAATGGCCGCTCCTCAAATCCGCAACGTTGCGACCGTGGGGGGAAACGTCGTCAGCGCCGTTCCGTGTGCGGACTTGCCGCCTCTTCTGACGGTTATGAACGGGGCGGCCCGCATTTGGTCGACGTCGGGCGAACGTACGGTTGCCTTGGCGTCATTCTTCGTCGGCGTTCGGCAGACGGTCTTGAAGCCCGGTGAACTGCTGACCGCCGTATTTCTCCCGGAACAACCGGGTCGATTCGGGGCGGCGTACGCTCGGTTTTCGCTTCGTGAGGGCAATTCCATTGCCGTAGCGGGTGTGGCGGCCGGTATCCAACTGGGTGCGGATGGACGCGTGGACGACGCCCGGGTGGCACTTGGCGCCGTCTCCCCCACGCCGAAGCTCGTGGCGGCCGCTCGCGAGATTCTGGTGGGTGAAGAACCGGACCCAAGAGTGTTCGCAAAGGCGGCCGATGCCGCAATGGACGCGGCGGAACCGATATGCGATGTTCGCGGGACCGCCGGCTTCCGCCGTGAAATCGTTGCCGTGATGGCCCGCCGGGCGCTCACTTCCGCATGGGAACGCGCAAGGGGGACCAAACCATGATTGTCTCGCGCAACCTTCTCATTAACGGACAGACGTATCCGGTCGCAGTGGACCCGAGTGACACCCTGCTTGACGTGGTGCGGGACAGAATCGGCCTGACCGGAACCAAGAAAGGTTGCAACGTCGGCGATTGCGGTGCATGCACCGTGATCGTCGATGGACAGGCGATGAACGCCTGTCTGTTGTTGGCCGTCCAAATGGAAGGCAAGGCCATTACCACGATCGAAGGGTTGGCCAAAGACGGCGCGCTTACGCCGGTTCAGAAGGCGTTCGTTCATGAGGGCGGGACGCAATGCGGGTTCTGCACGCCGGGCATGCTGATGTCGGCCACGGCCCTGTTGGAGGAAAACAGGGATCCGACGATCCATGAGATCAAGAACGCGTTGTCGGGGAACCTGTGTCGTTGTACCGGGTACGCGGGCATTCTTCGCGCGGTCAGCCGTTGTGAGAATTACCGTGGCGATGGGACTTGTACCAAGAAGGCCGACTCGGACCACAACGACAGCGGCAAGGGCAAGGTCGGTTTGACGAATGCAGGCCCGTGGACGTCCGTGGGCGTTTCCATACCACGAGTGGACGCCGTCGACAAGGTGACGGGACGCATCCAATACACGGCGGACATCTCGTTGTCGAACATGGTCTACGGCAAGATTCTCGGCTCACCGATCGCACACGGGCGCGTCAAACGAATGGACACCTCCAAGGCCGAAGCGCTGAAAGGCGTCCTCTGGGTGTTGACCAGTCGGGACGTTACCGACACGCAATACGGCGTCTCTCCGGCTCGGTACGACGAACACATTTTTGCCCGCGACAAGGTGAGGCATGTAGGGGACGAGGTTGCTGCCGTCGCGGCGATCGACGAGAAGACGGCCGAGAAGGCCGTCTCATTGATCGAGGTCGAGTATGAGGAACTGCCCGTCCTGCTCGACCCGTTCGAGGCGGTGGCCGATGGCGCCCCGCTCATCCACGAGCGCTACAAACGCAACATCAACACTCACGTGGATCAGGTATTCGGCGATGTGGAAGGGGGGTTTGCGCGGGCGCACTACGTTCGCGAGGAGACTTTTACGGGCAACAGCATCTACCAGTGCCCGCTCGAACCGCACGCGACCCTAGCGACGTGGGATTCCGACGGCACGCTGGTGTTGTACACGTCGACCCAGGTGCCGCACTACGTTCAGTACATGATGGCCCATATCCTGCACATGCCGCTCGGCAAAATTCGTGTCATCCGGCCGGCGGTCGGCGGCGGGTTCGGCGGCAAGGCGGAGACGACGCCGCTCGATATCTGCGCGGCGATCTTCAGCCGAAAGCTCGGACGTCCGGTGAAAATGATTTACTCGCGCGAGGAGATGTTCCATCACGGGCGCGGTCGTCACAAACAGCACATGAAGTTCAAGCTGGGCGTGGACCGCGAGGGGAAAATCACCGCGTTCAAGAGCGAAATCTATCTCGACGGCGGCGCCTACTCATCCTTCGGCGTAGCCACGGCGTATTATGCGGGCAGCGTCATTCCCACACTCTACGACATCCCGGCGTACAAGTATGACGGCTATCGCGTGATGACCAACAAGCCTGCGTGCGGCGCGATGCGCGGACATGGGGTGCCGCAGCCGAGGTTTGCGTTCGAATGCCTGCTCAACATGATCGCGGATGATCTGGGGATTGACCCCGTGGAGATCCGCCTCCGCAACGCCATCCATCCCGACACCAAGACCATCAACGAGATGGATGTGGGTAGCTGCGAGTTCCGCGCCACCCTCGAAGCCGCCGCAGCCAAGAGTAACTGGCCGCAGAAATACGGCAAACTTCCCAAGGGCAAGGGCATCGGAATTGCCAGCGGCGGGTTCGTGTCCGGCGCTGGATACTGCATCTATCGCGGACAGGTCCAGTTGTCGCACGAGAAACCCCGAGAGCCTTTTGTCAAGAAGTCCATCTTCCCGCACGCCAACGCGATCGTGAAGATCAGCGAGGACGGCATGGCTGCGATCTTGTTGATCGGCGCCGCCGAGATCGGCCAGGGGAGCGACACGGTCCTGACGCAGATGTGCGCCGAATCGTTGGGCATCCCTGTCAGCCGTATGCGGATTCGGAGCGAGGATAGCGATATCTCGCCGCTTGACCTGGGATCCTATTCGTCTCGCGTCACATTGATGGCGGGGCATGCGGTGTCTCGCGCCGGTGTGGCCGTGGTCGATAAGATGAAGCCCTATGCGGCCGACTTGCTGGGCTGCGCCGAGACGCAGGTTGTGGCCGGAAACGCCAGGATGTATGTCCAAGGCGATGAATCGAAGTCCATTCCATGGGAAGAGGTCGCACGAAAGTACTTCAATGCGAACGGGCCGCTCGTCGGGACCGGTTGCTACAAGCCACCGGACGGGCTTGGCGGCGACTACAAAGGAGCGACGGTCGGCACCAGCCCGGCGTACTCGTTCGGGACGGCCATCTGCGAAGTATCCGTGGACCTGGAAACGGGCAAGGTTAAGCTCGACCGTTTTACGGACTACCACGACTGTGGCACGCCGATCAACCCGATGGCCGTCCACGGTCAGGTGGAGGGCGCCGTGGCCATGGGGGCCAGCGAAGCATTGTTGGAGGACGTCGTATTCGACGAGAAGGGTCGGATCGTAAATCCGAATCTCCACGGCTATCTCATCATGACGATCAAGGACGCCCCCGAAATCTTCAGCGGATTGGTTGACTCCTATGAGCCCAGAGGACCGTTCGGCGCCAAGGAGATTGGCGAAGGCAGTACGTTGCCTGTCCTCGGTGCCGTCGCCCACGCCATTGCCCATGCGACGGGGGTTTGGATCAAGGATCTGCCCATTACGCCGGAGAAGATTCTCCAAGCCCTTCGACAAAAGGAGCAGGTGACGGAACCGGTGCCAGCCCGGTGACCATACTCGGGGCATCCGACCGGCGCCATGGACCATGACGCGGACTCATCGAGACGACCAGCGCCCCGCGCCCTTGGCAACGGATGAACCCCTCGAAGGCCATTACTTTGTTTCGACCTATCCGCCCTTCTCAACGTGGACTGCGGACCGAGTGGCGGATGCGAAGCGTATGCTGAACCGCGCGCCGACCGCATCCCCCGACGCCGCTTTTGGCCTCTACGTGCACATCCCCTTTTGCATGAAGCGATGTCGCTATTGCTACTACCTTGCTTATACCGGTCGCTCTCTTGAACAGATCGATGGGTACCTCGACACGCTGGTCGACGAGCTGGCAATCTACCGTAGGTCGCCGGCATTGGCGGAACGCGATCTCTCGTTCGTCTATTTCGGGGGCGGCACACCCTCATTGCTCCATGAGCGCAGCCTCGCCCGAATGATCGATCGTCTGCAATCGATCATGCCATGGTCCAAGGCGAAGGAAGTGACATTCGAATGTGCCCCGAAAACCGTGAATGAATGCAAACTGCGCATTCTCAAAGACAGCGGAGTCACGCGCCTGAGCCTGGGCGTGCAGATTATGGACGATGAGGTTCTTCGGAGCAACGGGCGCGTTCATTTCGTAAGCGATGTTGAACAGGCCTATGCCGAGATTCGTAAAGTCGGGTTCCCGGTCGTCAACATCGATCTTATCGTTGGGCTCATCGGCGAGACAGACTCCACTTTCTTCGGCAGCCTTGATCGCGTCCTCGGCATGCAACCCGACAGTGTGACGATCTATCAACTGGAAATTCCGCACAACACACCGCTCTACGCCGCGCTACGCTGCGGCGGCCTGGATGCAACGCCGGCGTCTTGGGAAGAAAAGCGCCATCGCCTGGCTGGAGCCTTCGCACGGCTCGAGGAACACGGCTATCACGTGCGAAGTGCCTACGCCGCGGTTCGCGATCCCGTCCGCCACCCGTTCGTTTATCAGGATGCCCAATATCATGGTGCGGATCTTTTGGGCCTGGGTGTTTCCTCTTTTTCGTATATAGACGGAGTACATTTTCAAAACGTCACTTCGAACCGGGCTTATGTTGAGAAGGTGCGGACAGGTTCATGCCCTATCGGAAGAGCCTACACGCTCAGCGACGACGAGCGTCTTGTTCGTGAGTTTGTGCTGCAGCTCAAACTCGGGCGGGCGGATGCCAAGTACTTTTCCGGAAAATTCGGTGTCGACCTCCGCGAACGGTTTCGGCGTCCCCTGGACCAACTGGCACGACTCGGTTGGCTAAGCGCAGACGCGCAAGGGATCACTGTGACGCGCGTCGGACTGCTTCGCGTCGACAGGCTGTTGGCCAACTTTTACCACAGGTGCCACAAAAATAAGCAGCATTCATAGGGCTTCCATTGCGCCGTAGCGGCCGGTGCAGCGCTACCTTGCCCGCGACTCTGGAGGTATACTCCCTGCATGAGAGTTAAGACCGTACTGGAGACCATCCTACGTGAACATGAAACAGGGCGTCGGACCGCCCTGTGCTCTATTGTCGCCACACGCGGGTCAACGCCTCAACCGGTGGGTACGCTCGTTTGCGTCGATCAGGCCGCCCGCATGACCGGGACGCTCGGCGGCGGCTGCGTCGAGGCGGACGTGCGACGCCAGGCCCATCAGACGCTGTCATCCGGACGGGGAAAGTTGACCACCTTTCAACTGGACGACGATTTCGGCTATGACGACGGCATGATTTGCGGCGGGCAGATGACGATGGCCATCAGCGTGATTGCCAAGCCCAAACACGTGGGGCCGATCCGTACGGCCTTGGCGCATCTTGATCGCGGCGAACCCGCGTCCCTGCCCTTGCGCGTGGAGACGGAAGACGGACCGATGGCGTTTCGCATCTTTATCGAATCTACGCCCAAGCTGGTCATCGCGGGCGGCGGCCATATTGCGAAGGTGCTGGCGCAGATCGCCATGCCGGTGGGCTTTGATGTTTCCGTTGTGGACGAGAGAATCGAGTTCGCCAACGCCGACCGTTTTTCCCCGCCGATTCGGCCGGTTCATGGTGACATCGCCTCGACACTTCGCAGTTGGCCGATCGATGCAAACACCTATGTCGTCATTGTGACGCGTGGGCACCGAAACGATGAGGCGGCGCTGTCGGCCGTCCTGGCCTCTTCGGCGAGATACATCGGCATGATCGGCAGCAGGAGGAAAACCAATGTCATCTTTAACGATCTGCGGCGCAGAGGCGCCGAAGATCACCTTCTGGAGCGTGTGCATGCCCCGATCGGTCTCGACATCGGCGCCGTCACGGCTGAGGAAATCGCCGTCAGCATCGTGGCGGAGCTGATCTCCGTTCGCGGGAGCAATCGCGGCACGATGGTGGAGGGGCCCATCCCCATCGCGGATGACCTGTCGTGACAACCTCGCGCGGCAGGCCATGCGTGTGGGGCGTGATACCCGCCGCAGGGATGAGCCGTCGCATGGGGTTCTCCAAACAGACCGCGGACGTCCATGGTTCGACCATGGTTGCCGTCGTGGCTGGGACGTTGCTGGACGCAGGGATCACCGGAATCGTGGTCGTCACCCGCACCGAACTCCTCGACTCACTTGCACTTCCCACGGGCGACCGAGTGAATGTTGTGATCAATGATGATCCCAACAGCGAAATGATCGATTCGATAGGCATGGGCTGCACGTGGCTGGTCGATCACGGGGCGGCCCTGACGAAGCTCTTTGCTGGCGATGGGGCGCCGGCCGATCCTCAGGCGAATCGCGACGGAGTGATGGTCATTCCCGCGGACATGCCGAGGTTGAGCGTTTCGACCTGTCGGGCGTGCATGGACGCGTTTACAGCCGATCCCAGCCTGATCGTTATCGCGACTTACCGGGGCAAGCGCGGGCATCCGATCGTGTTTCCGCTGGCGTTGCGCGATGTCGCGACCGCCCAAGGCGGCGGCTTGCGGATGCTGCCTCGCGCCTTTCCCGACCGGGTGTTTCTTCTGGAGACGCTCGACGAAGGCGCAACGCTCGACGTGGATACACCGAATGACTTCCGCCAACTCTAATAGCATAGCGCCACAAACGAAGATTGCGCGTGGTGCCCAAATATCAGATCGCGCTGCGGGCTATGCCGAAAAACGCGGTGCCCTACGGCGGTTCGGCGTATTTCCAGAGGAGATTAGGCATACGGTGCGCGCTCGGGCACCGTGGGGCTGACGATGGACTCGTAATGGAACCCGTCACGCAGCTTTGCGGTAGTAGTATCGAAGTAGCCCGCCGAGGCCATCTCGGCATGCTACCGAACCATCGGTTGTCCGCGAACGCTATAGAGTTCGGCGGCAGGCGACTGCGAACGGCTGAAGGCTCTGCGTGAGTGTTCGGAACTGCTTGAAGTCCAGCGACTGGTCTCCGTCCGTCCAAGCGCGGGAGGGCGTCGGATGCACCTCGATCAGCAGGCCGTCGGCGCCACACGCCACAGCCGCGTTTCCCATCGGCGTTACCAGATGGCTCCGTCCCGTGCCGTGTGAAGGATCCACGATGATCGGCAATCGTGACACCCGCTTGATTTCCGGAACAATGGCGAGCGCCAAAGTGTTGCGCGTATAGGTTTCAAAAGTGCGGATGCCACGCTCGCA
>JADFMZ010000158.1 GCA_022563615.1 Planctomycetota bacterium | reverse complement strand
AGATCTGCTGGGCGAGCAACAGGGCCACCTGTGCCTTGCGGAGCGCCTGCTCCGAATCACCCGCCAGGCGAAGCCGCTGCACGTCGCCGGCCATCGAACGAAAAAGGGATTGCAGCGTGGGACCGGCCCCGGCGGGGTCGGCTTTGATGTACTTGGGAATCGCGTCGGCGGCATCGTCCAACCGATCGAGCCGCTCATAGGCCAACAAACGGGCTCGCCACACCCGACCCGTCAGATGTCCGGTCCCGCCGTACTTCTGGGCGAATCCACTCAACGCTTCCAACGCCTGCGATGCCTGATCGATCTGCGGCAGAACCTGAGCCTCAGCCACCATTAACCGGGCTCGCGCCAGAAGGTCCGTCAGCGAAGGGTTTCGTTCGGTGTCCGTCTTGCCAAGTCGTTGCGCGGCGGCCAGCGTGACGAACCGGCGCTCGACGCCGAACAGTTCCTTGGCTCGACGACGCAACACCGCCAAATCCTCGGGCGTGGCGTTGGCGGCTTTTTGCAGCCCGCTCGACAACGCGCGAATGCGGAAGAACACGCCTTCGACGTAATGTTCGTGTGCCTGGTCCAGCAGGGCATACTGGTGGGCGGCGGCGTCGAATTCCCCCAGCTCCTCCAACAACTGCCCGTAATAGAATCGCCAGTACAACGCCTCAGGACTGTCAGCGTGGTTGGTCAGGAGCACTTCCAAGGCGCTGCGATAAAGATGTTGGGCGCGAGAGACGTCGCCGGAACGCGCATCGGCGCTGAACCCGGCGGCTATTTGGACCGCCAGCGCCGCCGCCTGCGGGGCCCGGTCAAAGTCAGGGTGATCTCCAGCCACCTGGATCAAGCGCGTGACCGCCTCGGACGCATTGCCCTGGCGGTATCGTGCCACGCCCAGGTTGAACAGCACTTCCGGCACGAGGGACGGCGCCTCCCGACTCAGTTGCGCAACAAATCCTTCACCCACCAGCACCGCACGATCCAGCAATGCACCGGCATTCGCTTGCGGCTCCTGGGCCTGGGTCATCAGCCCCGCCATTAGGGCGCACCGCTCGAGCGGGTCAAGTTGGGACGGGTCGGTGTCGGGCTCGATCAGGTCGAACAACGCGGCGTAGACCTCGTCACGCCGCTTGGGTTGGCTTCGTGCAAGCCGGGCCAGGGATCTCCAGGCCTCGGCGCGGAACCCTTTGGCTTCCGGTCCTTGACCGGACTGTTCGGCGGCGGCTGCCCTGGCTCGATGAACGGAGCGCTCCAACAGTGCGGCCATCAACGCGAACGAGAACTCGGCGTCTGCATCAGCGCGACGCGTGTCCCGCAGACGTGCGATGCCGTCCAGGGCTTCCGGGAATCGAGCGTCGTCACGATGGTTGCGGATGCTCTCGAATTGCGCGAGGGTCACTGCCCAGGCGATCCGTTGTCGCTGGGCCGGGTCGGTCAGACGTTCCGCAACGGAAACGGCTCGATCCAGGTAGTCGCGAGCCCGATGATGATCTTCCAGCCGGCGGCAGGTCATGCCGGCCAGCAACAGGCAGGGCACCTGAACGCGGCTATCGGTGTGCGGGGTTTCCAGGAACGCAGGATTCTCGCTCATGGCGGAAAGGATATCGTTGAGCCGTTGAAGTCTTGTCGAATTCGAGTTGCTTCGCCACAGGCCGTCGTAGAACAACGCCCAAAGGTGTAAGTACTTCGTCTGCGGCGCCAGGCGATCCAGCTTGTCGATGTATCCCGTGCGCTCCAGGGCTTCGAACTGCGCAACAGCCAGATGATCCACTCGATCCAGCTCCTGGTCGAGATCCTGAAGCAGCGTGGAGACGACGCGGAGGGCGCGACCGGTGTACGTCTCAAGTTGCGCGCGGTCCGTCCTGCTTCCACCGCGATAGAGAATGCGGGTCAGGAACGGCTCCGCCTCGTCATACAGCAGCGAATGCGCCAACAAGAAGCGCCAGTTAAGCCTCCTTGGATCATCAACATTGCGCTCGATCAATTCCTCAAGGATATGGTTTGCCCGGGCCACCGAGGCGCGCCGCTCCGACAACGGCCGCCCGGCATCGGCGAATTCAGCCAGCTTGATATCGCGGGTCGAAAGCAAGCGGTCCGTTTCGTCGGACGGGGGAAAGTCCCGCAGATGAAGATCCAACAGATCAGTCAAGCCCCGCTTCTTCAGCGCGGCGCGAAACACGCCTCGATGAAAGCGCACCTCTTCAGCCGGCAGGTGAATCCCACGATCCGGCGAATTCGATTGCTTCGCTTCAGGCTGAGCACTCCCACTCGACGGGGCGCCCAGGGTGGCCATCACCCATGCCAGGGCGAAAACGGGCAACCACGACGACGGTTTGCGAACCGACACGCTGGAAAACATCGAATACCCCTCGAACACGCTACGGTTCCGCGAAAGCGATCTTGGTGCACTTGGCCCGTAAGGCGGCGTTCCAACAGCCGACCACATGGTCCCATCGAACATCGTCCTGCGGCACGATCACCACGGGCGTGTCACGGTCGAAGCCTGGAAGCTCGTGAATCCGACGCAGGAAGTCGGGCAAGGCATCGACGCGCTGCGGAACATTGTCAAACCGATCGACTCGGATGGAGCAGTCGGCGTTTCCCGGTCCGGTCGGGGCCAGTCGGATTACAATCGGACTGACCGGAAGCGCCACAGTCGGCCGGCCGGCATCCTCCGGCAGCCTCGACGTAAGGATTCCCTCCGCCCGCTCAAACGTCGTGGTCACCAGGAAGAAGATCAGAAACAAAAAGGCCATGTCGATCATGGGGGCGAGGCTGACGGTGATGGCTGCGCGCCCGTCGCGGCTGCGCTGGGTCCGTCGCCTGCGCCGACCACCCGCCGCCGGCGCCTGCCGCCGGTCTGGATTCACCCCGATTGAACGTGCCATCGTTTTGTCACTCGCCTTCCGCGACGTGGGCCACCACGTTAAGCATGTCAATTTTGTGGTGGGCGATGACCCGCATCAGCGCTCGTACCGGCGCATAATCCAGCCGGCGGTCCGCGCGGATGATCACTTTCAGATCGGGCGATTGTCGTTTGAGGGAGGCCAGGCGATCGGAGATCGTCGCCAGCGATTCAGGCTGGTTGGGTCCGACGCTGTACAACGCCGACGATGGCGAAGAGTGGGCGGGATCTGCAAGGCGGCAGTTGATGACCACGCGCTCGGGGATGTGGGCGACTTTCGCCAGGCTGCCCTCGGGCCTGGGAAGATCCATCGGCACTTGCTCCGCCGATGAAAACCGAGTCACCAACATATAGAAAATGGCGAGCATGAAAAATACGTCCACCATCGGCGTGGCGTTGAAGGCCAACCGAGGCGGACGTTGGTATCGTGAGCGGGAGGATTTCATTTGTCACTGCCCGGTGGGTCGCGCCCCTGCGGCGGCCTCAGCCGGTTGCGACTCCGAGGGCTCCTCTGCTCCGGTCGGCGTGCGATTGAAGACGGCCAGGATTTGCTCCACAGCGACGGTGCATTCTGCCGTGAGCACGTCGATCCGATTGCGAAACACGCCGTAAATGCTCAACGCCGGGATGGCCACCGCCAATCCCCAGAACGTCGTGATCAAAGCGATGGCGATTTTGTCCGCCACGATGCGGGCGCCGGGGAACGCATCGGCTGCGTGGATTTCCGCGAACAACATAATCATGCCCACCACGGTGCCGAACAGCCCGATCATCGGCGCAACGTTTCCGATGATGCTCAGGTATTCGATCTTGCGAAACAGGCGGGCGGATCGTTCGTCCAAGGTGTCCTCGACGGCGCGCTCCATCGCCGCAAAGCCGTTGCCCGCCTCAAGCAGCCCAGCGTTGAGCACGTAGCCGATCATGCTCGGATCCTCGCCGGTGAACTTGATGGCTTCCAGGTATTTCTTTTCATCGACCAGGGCCTTGATCTGTTCGGTGGCGTCGATGGGCACGACCGCCGCCCGGCGGATCGACAGGCAGTGCTCGATCGTCAGGGCGATCGTCACGATCGATAGGCCAATCAGGCCGAACGCGATGTACCCGCCCTTTACGACAAAGAAGTCGAAATAGTTGACAGTCGGCATCGAAGCCTCGGCCGTCGCCGCAGTCGTCTGCGCCGCAGTGGTCTGCGCCGACGCGGGCCACGAGAAGATCAGAACGACCACCAACGTTAGAAAAACACTCAGCCCGACAATCCTTAGCAAATCGAACCCTCCGGCAACGGGATTACCCCGGCCCCTCTCGGCTGGCTTGCAAACGCGTGAGCAAGACCTCAGCCTGATTTCGAACTTGTTCTTGCGCTTCTTTGTGGACCAGACATTCCTGAAGCAGTCGCCGGGCCTGGTCCGGCTTTCCCATCTTATCCAAGGCTAGCGCGGCGCCATAGAGACCGTCGACCGTTCGAGGATCGTCGGGCATGTGGGCGACGACGCGCAGGAAGGGCCAGGACGCGCGAACGATATCCTCTTTAGATGTCGCGGTGCGCAGTAGCACCCGACCCTTGAGCAACAAAAAATCGGCCACCTGAACGTCCGGGCTGTGAAGAATCGCTCGATCCAGGCCCTCCATCACCGCCGGCCGAGCTGGACCGCTTAACGCCGTGTTCATCGCACCCAACACGATGGCATAGGCGCGTTCGGTGCGACTCGAAGGCGGGAGCCGCATTTTGGCAACCTTTACGGCTGCTCGCTCGGCGCGCGGGTCTCCGGAACGCCGCAACAGCTCGAAACGGACCAGGCTCAGCAGGGCTCGCGGCGCGTCTTCGGATTTCTTTCGTAGGGCCGCGTTCAGTTGGCCCAGAGCCCGCGCCGCCTTTCCGTCCTGTCGGGATGGCATCTGTTGGGGGATCAGTCGCGCCGCCGTGACCGGTCCGATTGCGTCTCGGCCCAACAATCGAATAAACTGCATGACCGTCTGGTCAATCCGACCCGCCGCGTCCAGCGCCATCAGTAGTCGAGCGGTCACCAGATCGGCCCAGAAATCAGCCGTAATCGCCAGGGCCCGGCGATACCGGACAAGGGCTTTGTCCAACTCGTTGGCCGCCAGATACCGTTCAGCTTCGTTGAGATCGGCAAACGCCCCGCCCCGGTCGACGATCAACCAATCCACCTCGTCAATCCAGGGGGTGTGCAAGGTTCCATCGTCGGCCCGAAACCGCAGCCGGCCCTGGCCGAACCCGACGATTTTGGCCCCGGTATGGCTGACCCGGTTCACGACGATCTGATCCGCTCGTGTCGCCGGCACCATCGCGAACAGGGCGGCGCACGCCACCACGACCCGGGCCGTCGCCTTGAACGTCACGCAGGGAACAGTTTCAGGGGAGATCATGCTCAGACACGAACTTGAACTCGCCGTCATACTCACGGGCGATTTTTTCGAGGATCGCGCGACCGGCTTGGTCCAGATAGGCGATCGTGAAGATCCGGACCCGACGGTCGCGGTTCCAGTCGGCCAGCTTGTCCAGCAGGGTCGGGTGAAAGTCAATCCCATCCGACAGAAGGTAAACCAGATCCGGTTTCAGTGCGAGCGCCCGCCGGAGGGCGGCTTGAGGTTTCGTGCCGCCGGAGGGAACCACGTTGTCCAGAAACTCAAAAAACGGCCCTGTGTAAGCCTCAATGGCGCTGACGAGCTTTTTCGGCGGGCTTTCCAGGGGCTCGCGAGCGTTGAAAAAGATGACGTGGAACTTCTGGCTGCGACGCAGGGACGAAATCGATCGTTTTAGCTCCTGGCGGACATAGTCAAACGTATCGATCATCGAACCGCTGCGATCTACGACGTATACAATCTTTCGCGCCCCCCGCGCCGATTGGCCCACACCAAAGAACTCAGGCCCCTTCTCGCCGCCGACTCTCAGGCCGAAATCGGCGGCGGTTCCTCCACCCGCCCCAACTCCAATGATCGAAAGTTCCGGCTTGGTTTGAGGAGCCAGCGCGACCGGCGGGTCGAAGGGTCGTGGCTCGAAATGAATCCGGGAGGCGTCGGGCGTAAGCGTTGGAGGCGACGCCTCCGGCACATCGGTGGGCACGAAGGCGGCGCCGTCTACGGGGCCGATGAGTTGAACGTAAGGCGTAGCCGATTCCGCATCGGATTCCTGCGCGGTGAACGGAAATACCAGGAAAAACATGCCCGCCAATCCCGTGATGTGCACCAGGATGGACGCCAGCCACGCCGCGAGAAAAACGCGGCCGCCCAGACGCGTCGAAGCCGACCGCCCTATTTGCTTCGCCGGAAAAGACGCGGTATCGGTTGGTTCACTTGTGTTCGACAAACCCATCGAACGATCCTGATCGACGAAGCGCAGGCTACCATGAGCCCGCGAAACAATAATGCAGTGGGGTAGGCCGACACGGGGCTGTGTCGCCCGTCGCCTGACCCATCGTGCGGATACACCACTGTAGGAGCGACGCCGGCACGAGTCAACGCAGTTAGCTGTTTGGGGTCGCTCCCTACCCTCGCGCCGAGCCGGTTCCCATTTCACTCCGAATCAACCGATTGTTGGAGCCAGGTCGCGAGGGCGTTTCCACGAACCCGAACCTGCGTTAGACTCGTGGCATGGTGGTATCAACCCTGACGGCGGCAACGAGATGGTAAGCCCAATCAAGTTGACGATGGCAGCGTTGGGCCTCTGGGTGTGCTTGGCGCCGTCGGTCGCAATCAGGTCACAGGAGCGCGACGCACGCGAATCGCCATCGAGGCCGGACGACCTGCCCGTGCTGCCTCAGTTGCGGCTGATGCCCATCGGTGAACCGGAGGACGAAGCCTCTTACGTCCGTTCGATCGCCGGCAGTGCCGACGACCTGGCGCGGCAGGCATCCCAAACCGACGATCCGATGGCCCGGGCGGACCTGCTCTTGGAGGCGGCCAATCGAATCTTGGCCTACGAGCTGGAACCGGTCTGTACCAGAAGGCTCTTGGAAATCCCGCGACCGGATCTTGCCGAGAAGGCGGGTCGCTCGCCCGCCGCCGCGCTGGATCGAGCAGCTTCCATGATCGCCCAGGCCGACGCGACCCTGCTGGAGATTGAAGACGAAGGACCGGAAGCGGCCGAGGCCTCGAACCGGCGTCAACGACAGATTCGCGTGCTTCTTGCTTTTGCGACGGCGATCCGTGCGTTTCTCTTCGACGATCCGGAGGACGAGGATACCGCCGCCCTGCTTGCGGCGGCTTCCAAACTTTCCCCCATCCTCGAAGATTCCGACCGAAAGGTGGCCGTCGCCGCTCGGTTCTGGCAGGCCTGTCTCCGCGCGGGAGAAGCCGATCCGACGCCTGCGTTGACCCGGCTTGATCCGGCTCTGATGAAGCTTACCGAATGGTCGCATCCGTACGGTTTCTTCACTCGGTTGTTGCGCTGCCGCTTGTTGGTGCGCCGTGGCCATCCCGCTGCTGCGCTTTCGCTGCTGATGCAAATCGAA
>JADFMZ010000157.1 GCA_022563615.1 Planctomycetota bacterium | reverse complement strand
TGCTTAAGTAAATTCAAATTCAGGTATTTCTTGGTGTCACACTAATATAGATAATTCTTGGCAGATACCCAATATAGAGATGGTTTTTAGGTACTGACAAGTTAACTTAAATTTCGCCCTTTTCGGGCGAAATAGGCCTGTTCCTCAACGATAAATCAATGACTTACAGCCACTTTCCCAGTCAATTTGCACTCAAATCAAGTTAACTTGTCAGTACCATATGATGGAATGTGCTAAACTCTTCAGTCAATAAAAAACGAAAAACAGGACCCACCCCATGGGTAAGCTGTTTCAAGAACTCAAGTGCTGCATCGACCGATTGAGTACACAGCCAAAAGCGGTCGTCAAGAGAACGATCGCAGGCAGGCAAAGAAACCTATTTTGAATTTAAACGAATGTTTACATAGACCGAGTATTACACATTGAAGTAATTAGCCTACGAATGGTAGGTATCGAACCAATACCTGGGGGTGACAGGATGAGGTCGAGTTTGGTAGTACAAATTATGGCGATTACTGTAGCTTTGAGTTCTACACTCAATGCCCAGCAGATACCCGCGCCAAACTTTCAGCCATCTGTCCAACAACCTGTGTTTGAATTTGGTGCCGGCCCAATGGTCTTTGTTGACGAGGCACACAACAACTTCCATACACTTTCTCCAACTACGGTCCCCAACGCTACACAAGAAAGTCAATCAACTGTTCCAGGTCGCCTATGATCGCGGTGAGCGGACCTTGTGGCGGAGCCTGCGCGAACACGCGCACCGCGAGAATCCGGCGGACTCAATCGTGATGATGGCCGCACAATTTGTGAAACACGGTACTCATGGTTTCATCCATTACCAGCAAAGGCTCCCTGTTTTTCAGTACTTCGCTCCCTCGCATGAACCGCCCGCCACGGCGTCATGAGTGTCATAATCATGGCACTTGGCGCCTCGGACTCGAAGGGGTCGCGATCTGCAAGAGCCGGAACCGGATGGACTTGACCGCCCCCTTTGGCCCGCCATGCCTTGGCGCTCGTCGGGGGAGGTTTTTGTGCAGGAAACCGCGCCAGAGGGGCAGGATTCCCGGTTCGTCGTCGGACCGGCTGGCGGTGATGGCTCTTCCATGACGAATCTGAGTTCGGCTTGGAAGGGTTAGAAATCCGCCTTGCCAAGTGCGCCCGATCCGGAGACAATGAAACACGAAGAAACCCAGGGGCCATGGCGCAGTTGGGAGCGCGTCTGCATGGCATGCAGAAGGTCGGGGGTTCGAGCCCCCCTGGCTCCAGTGACATAAGTTACGTCGAACGCGATGGTAAGCATATCTGTTTGCGTGGGGCAGTGCGGCCTCGGTGCATGCGTACGTGAGTCGCCGTCTCTGAAAAAGCCCTCTATGCGGCGGTCAGTGCGGCGTTGATCGCGTTGCCGCAAAGTGAGGCTGGGACCGAGTTCCGAACACCCGAAGAGCCGGATCGAGGCCGCAATCATGGCGCTGCTCAGAAGACGCGCCTCCTACCCGTTGGCCGGAATGCGATCCCAGAACATCGCGTATCGGAGCACGAAAAAATCATCGCTCCCAGCGGTGCCTGCGAAGAACAGGACACACGCCACCAGCCAGATGATCAGACGAGTCGCGGCCACGGCGATCTACACCGATCGCTACGCCGCAACTTTGAGGCTGGACCGGCAATGCCTGGCTTGGGCATGAAATGGCTGCATGAGACATTCGGTACAGGGCGATCCTGGGCCATGTTATCGGCACCTCGCTGTAGGGCTTGGGGCTGACTCGGGCCCGCCCACTCCTTTCTGAAGCACTCCCGATAACTCTCCGAAGAACACGCGGGGGGATCGCGGAGAAGCATGAATGGCCCATGGTGAATGGCGAAAGGTTGGAGCGTCGTCGGTCGTTCTCTGCGCGTTGGCCATCACCTTGTTCGGTGCAGCCGTCGGCTGCTGGGTCGGGTATCGGCGCGACTGCAACCAGTTGCGAACCGTGGCCGAGAAAATCACTGCGGACGCTCGTTCGGGGTCTGAGCGCGTGCTGGCCTTGCTGCATTGGGTCCATGTGGAGACGGGAACCGCCAAGAACCACAGCTATTTTGTCCTGCCCACGCTCGGGGCGACGCCGATCCAGGTGTTGCGCGCCGGTGGGGATTGCGCGGACAAGGCGCGTTTGTTAAGCGCGATGCTTCGAGAGGTGGGCGTACCCGCCACGATGGCCATGTGCTTCCATCCGGCAACCGGCCAACCCTCGCACACGATCGTTGAGGCACGGACCGACCCTGGTGTTTTTATGGTTGTGGACCCCGCGTTTGACTTGTATTTTCCGCGATCCGACGGCAGTGGCTATTTCGGCCTGTTGGATCTGCGCCGCGATCCGGCAATCCTGCTGCGACGACTGGATCAGCTTTGCGACACGGCGCCGCGAACCCATCCGATTCATTCGTATAACCGAACGCAGGCCGTCTACGATCGCGCGGGTTCGATCAATTGGAACAGGAACTGGTTGATGGGGTTCGTCCGCGATCGACTGCTTTCCGATCTGGGAGATGACGTGTATCGCCTGTCCCGACCTGTACCGTTTGAGGAACCCAAGCTTTTTGTAGCCGCTGTGGCCTTGCTTTCGGGGCTGTCGGCTTCATCACTATGGGGGTTCCGAGTATGGCAAGCCCGCCGTCACCACGCGAGGCCACAGCCCCGCGCACACTCCCGTCGCTGCATCCCACCGCGCCGATTAGTCCGAACCACGCCGGCTGGGAGGGCGAACCTCCTGGCGAGCCGTGGGAACGGATGGCAGTCTGGGGAGCGCAAAGATGATCTTTGCGGTACCCCAACGCCCGCAATAAGCCCACGGGGTTGCAAGTAAGCCATGTGGCCACTTCGAACCATCGGATTCTTTGGAATCTTCGGGGTGGCGTGCTTCGCGTCGCTGGCCAACCCCATTTGGGGCGTTCTCAACTATATGATGGTTTACCAGATCAACCCCCCCGCCAAGTGGTGGGGGCAGCCACTCTGCGACGCCGGCATGCGATTTTCGATGTTCGCCGCGGCGTTTACGATTATCGGCTTGTTCACGGGCCGAAAGAATGTGCCGGATGTCAGACCCGTTTTTTCTTTGTGGGAACTGGGGGTTTTCTGCCTGATTGGGGTGGCGGCTCTCAATCTGGTGATTGGAATCGACCACGGCCCCGGCACCATGTACGCGTTTGAAAAATTCTGGAAGGTGCTGCTGTTTGTGCTGATCCTCGCCCGTCTGGCGACTACACGCCGCAACCTTCTCCTGGTGGTTTGGACGCTGGTGCTGGGCAGCCTCTATTTGGGCTATGACGCATTCACGGCTCCGGAATCGGCGTTTGTGCTGGGACGCCTGGAGCGCGTGGGTGGACCGGACATATCGACGACCTCCGGCGTAGCCGCTCACCTGGCAGCCATGTTGCCAATCATCGGAGTTGCCTTTCTCACCGCGCGTGAGTGGAAGTGGAAAGCGGTGGCGGCATTGTCCGGCGCCCTAACGGTCAACGCGATCATCATGTGCCGGACGCGATCAGCCTTTATCGGGATCGCCTGTGGAGCGCTGGCCGCCGTATTCATGGCGCCCCGAGTCCGCCGATACCGCATTCACCTTTTGTTGATTTTGGGAGGGATCGCGGCGTTTTCATTAACGGACTCGAACTTCTGGGCTCGCATGGAGACCATGACCAGCAAGGAAAAGCTGGACAAGGACGCCGCGACCGTGACGCGCCGGGAAATCTGGAAGGTTTCTTGGCAAATCTTCACCGATCATCCGCTGGGGATCGGGCCGGGAAACTTTCAAAACATCATCGGGGAGTACGCCCCGAAGCACCATAAGCGCGCCAGCCACAACTCGTTGGTTGTGTGTTTCGTGGAGCTGGGGGTTCAGGGTGGCGTGCTGTTTCTGCTCATGGTCGGAGGGTCGTTGTGGTTCCTTCGTCGCAGTTCGCGCCGTGCTCATCTTACGGCTGACCCGGTCGAGACCAAGATCCTGGCCTATGGGCTCTTCATTTCTTTCGTGACGTACTTTATCACCGCCCTGGGAACGCAGCGATTCTATTGCGAGTCCTTCTGGTGGGTTCTGGTGCTTCCGCTGTGTCTGCATCGCATGGTAACACGCGAGATCGAAACCCGTGACAGGGCGGGCTACCCGATGCTGCGGTAGGAAAGTTTGGGAGAATTTTGGTGAAGATCATCCATAACCCACCGGTTGGGAATAAGATCCCGTCCGTCGTCCACGTCGTGCACTCTTTGTCCGGCGGCGGCACCGAGCGCACCCTTGTGGGGCTGTTGAAGGGCCTGGATCCAACGGACCTGCGGCATGTCGTCGTGACGCTGCGCGAGGCGGGCGAAGGGGCGGCCCGCCTGCCGGACCATGTGCCTTGTCATGCGCTGGAGGTACGAGGACGATCCCGAACTGCCGGCATCAGGCTTGCCCGAGTAGCGCGCTCCTGCCGAGCCGCCGTCATTCATGCGCGCAATACGAGCTGCTGGAACGATGCCGTTGTGGCAAGATGGCTTACCCCCGGCGCCAAGCTGGTGCTCGGGTTTCACGGCTTGCAGCACGGCGGATCGTTTGAGGTCGCGCAGCGCCGAGCCGCCCGAAGGGCGTCGCGCGTGGGTGCAAGGTTCACCACGGTGTCAGAGGCCACGCGCCGGCAACTGATTACGGAGGCCGGCGTTGCCCCGGAACGCATCGAGCTTCTTCGCAACGGCGTAAACCTTGACTTGTTCCGCGAAACAGGGAACGCAGCGCGCGGAAGGACCAGGGCCTCGCTCGGGTTTCCCGACTCCGCTCTGGTCGTGGGGATCGTCGGATCTCTGACGCCGGTCAAGCAACCGTCCCTTCTGATCGAAGCCGTCGCGAGGATCGTCGGAAGTGGAAACGATGTTTATCTGCTGATCGTCGGTGACGGTCCGTTGCGAACGGGTTTGGTGCAACAGGTGCGTCAAGCCGCTTTGACGCGGCGTGTCGTGTTCACGGGGCGTCGCGAGGACGTACCCGCGCTGCTGGCAGCCATGGATCTGTATGTGTGTTGCAGCCGATCGGAGGGCATGAGCAACGCGCTGCTCGAAGCGATGGCGGCGGGTTTGCCGGTGGTGGCCACCGATGTGGGTGACAACGCCCGTGTCGTGCGCGACGGCTGCGAAGGAAAGATTATCGAGTCTCGCAGCGTGACGGCTTTGGCCGACGCGATGGAGGGGCTGTTGCGAGCGCCGGCGCGGCGACAGGAACTTGGGGCGGCGGCGCGGGCTCGCGCAGCCGAATATGATTTTGCCGACACGGTGTCGGCCTATGAAACGTACTACCGGAACCTTGTTGCCGGGCGGGCCGCACTCCGAGCACACCCCCGTCACGTTGCTCCGCCCATGTCCTCCCCTTGATGGCCGGTGTGGTGATAGACTTCGATCGAGAACTTGATAGGGTGTCGGATGTAGAGAGACGCTGTCCCTGGCGGGTCGAACGCAGTACGATGTGCGTTGGGTTGCAGCGGTGACCCGTCGCCCGAGGCGTAGATCTCGGTTTCGCTTGGCAGGAGTTACTTGATGCCAATATCAACTCTGCACTTCACGGGTCTCGGTCCGTTCAAGGAAGTGGACTTCGAGTTCGATCCCCAAATCAACCTCTTCGTCGGCCCGAACAATTGCGGTAAGTCGACCGTCCTTTTTGCACTCGCTGATCTTTCGGTCATCCCCTTTTTGGTTCCGCGCAAACTAGTCCATGAGCGTTCCGCCGCTTTCCGCGCGTATTTTTCGCATAAGAGGCGGAAACATGTTGTGGAAGGGACATTTCCGATCCATTCTACCTCCCAATCGCAGGATTGGTCGCACGAGAAATTCAAGCGCTACGAGTTGCAAAGGAATGAACTCGGGTACACGAGTTTTGTACCGGCCTTGCGGTGGAGCACGGACTACCGATCAAAAGGTCCGATGCAGGCCCGGAGGGACGACCGCCGTCGTGGGGTATACGTGCGTGACGAAGACGGCGATTTTGTAGCGGCTTCGAAGCATCAGGAAGAGGAGAGCCGTGCATCATTAGTCCGCGACGAACGGATCGTACAGGAGATCATTGAACTCGACTACAGAGCCTATCGCCAAGACAAGCCCGCCATGCGCGGGATCCTCAAAGAGATCGCGGCGTTGGCCTCCGAGATCACCGAAGGCTTTCCCATCGCGTTCTCGGGAATTGCTGAGGACAAGCGAGGCCTCTATCCCGAGTTTGACACACCGGACGGCAAGATGCCGCTTGATGTGCTCAGCCAGGGCACGCAATCGCTCATACAATGGCTCGCGCAGTTGTTTATTGGATACGCGAAACACTATGACTTCCCTGCGAACCTGCGCGACAAGCCCGGCATTTTGATCATCGATGAAATCGATGCCCACCTACACCCATCCTGGCAGCGACGGATACTCCCCGCGGTTACAACGCATTTCCCGAGTCTACAAATATTCTGCTCGACGCATTCGCCGCTGATGCTGGCGGGCTTAAGGGCTGGTCAGGTGCACTTGCTCGCACGTAGATCAAAGGGCAAAGTAACCGTTTCGCGCAACGAGAATGACATCCGTGGATGGTCGGCCGATGAGATCCTCACTGGTTTCCTGGGAGTGGAAAGCGCGACTGATCTCGATTCCGAGAGGAACCTTCAGCGCCTGCAAGAGTTGCGTGCCAAGAGACGACTCACGGCGAAACAACGTAAGGAACTTGAGTCACTTCGAGATAGCGTCAACGAAGGATTGCTGACAGGACCGGCGGCCGAAGAAATAGCCCGGGTCACTAAGCGCTTGAGTCGTTCCGGCGCTGGGAGGTCGGTATCAACTTCAACCAAGACCAGTCGGTCAGGCAAGAAACGCACCGCTCTCCGCGCAACGCGCTCGACACGCAGCTCGAAGAAGGCGGCGAAGTAATGCACACTGTCGACCGCGGGCCGGAACCGTCCGGTCTTGGAAGCGTCCGTCGAAGGTACACGCCGCGTTGGGTGAGACATTACCGTGATGGGCACGGGACGAAGCCGTCAGACTCCAAGTGGCGAGATTTTCACACCAACGTTAGCGGGGCGTTCTTCAGCCTTTGTGGGTACTGCGAAGCGACCTGCAAGGGAGAGGTCGACCATTTTCGGCCGAAAAGCAAGTTTCCCGAGTTGGTGTACAAGTGGAACAATTGGGTTCTCGCCTGCCACGTGTGCAACCAGAACAAGACCAATGATTGGCCGACAGTGGGCTATGTCGATCCATGTGCGACGTCAAGAGTTGCCTGCGCCGAGTCGTATTTTGCTTTCGACACCAAGACCGGAGAGATTCTTCCAAAGTCAAAGCTGGCTTCCGCGCGCGGGCGCAAGGCGCATCAGATGATTGCGGATCTAGGGCTTAACGCCTATC
>JADFMZ010000156.1 GCA_022563615.1 Planctomycetota bacterium | reverse complement strand
CGTCGGTTTTCGTATTCCTCAACAACACGGTACCGAGACTGTAGTGTCCACGGGCATTGTTCGGGCGCTTGGCCACGATGTCCTTCCACATTCCAAGCTCCGTCTGGTAGTCCTGATTCCGGCGAATGGTTGTCGTTCCCAAGGCCACGCTGATGGCCACTAGGAAACACACAGGAAGCAAACGGCGTAGCCGACCGGCCCGTGCAGTAGCGCACCACCCAGCGGCGACTCCATGCCATGCCAGAACCGAAAGCGTCACGACCGCCGCCAATGGAAGATACATCCGATGTTCAAACAGCGGGTCTCGGATGGGAATGATACTGGAGGTGGGCGAAAGAATAAGAAAGAACCATGCACCGACAAAACCAATCCATGAACGTCGCCGCAAGTACAACATCGCACCTACGGCCGCTACGAGAATGACAGCCAGCGACAGAATGATGGAAACCACTCCGGTTTCTACGGGCCATGCGTAATCCAAACATAATGGATGAGGCCAGAAGGATAGGCGTAGGTAATAGAGGATCACACCGGGCTGCGTTAGAAGGTATTCCACTGGAGTGATCCCCGTGAATCCAAGCCCGACAGTAGCCCGAGGGTTCGACGCATTTACCAATGACTGGACAATGCCGCATAGCCATAGAATACCCCAGGTCACCGCCAGGCCTGAGTACAAATGCCAACGTTTGTCCCATATGCTCCTCCACGAGCGGGCGAGGAAGATGCGATCGTACAGAAGAACAACAATCGGCGCAGTGACCATGACGGCTTTGCTGGCCATTCCCAGCGCACACGTAACGACTGCGAGCACATACCAAGACCATGCGCGCGTCGAAGCGACTGCTCGCAAGACGCAGTAGATCGTGAGAAGATAGAACAATCCCATCATGGCTTCGCAACGCTGCACGAGATAGGTGACACTCTCGGTCTGAAGCGGATGCACTAGCCAGATGAGCGAGATCGCAAACGCCAACCGCGAGCTTGCCTGCGCCATTCGGCTCGCGTGTCCCACGTGTAGCATCGTCCGGCGAATCACGCCGAAGAGGGTCAGGCCCGTTAGGATGTGAATGGCCAAGTTTACGAGATGGTATCCCCATGGATCCAATTCACCCAGGGCATAGTTGACGGCGAGGGAAATCTCAAAAAGAGGACGGCGACTGGAAAGAAGATCCCAAGGAGGCCATAGTTGATGAATGCGTTCATTCTCGACAATGGCGTGACGGTCATCGAACTGAAAGACGCCGCCAAAACTGTTGGCGTATACAACCACGGCTGCGCCGATCAACAGCACAGAAAGCAGACGATCGAACTTCGCGCCCGGCTGCGACGATTGCTCCCGCATGGTTCAGAAGCCTTTCGTGTTCTTGGATTGCTGTTGCCGCGCCAACGCGCGGGCGAGCGCGCGCTGCACGTCAGGATGGTCGGGTTGCAGGCGAAGCACCGTGCGATAGGACTCGACGGCTTCACTCAGCCTGCCGGCCGTATCGAGTGCTACAGCAAGGCCGAAGTGTGGACCCGCCAGTTTGGGTGATAGCGCAGCCGCTCGACGAAGACTCTCGATCGCCTCGCCGACCCGTCCCTGACGAAACAAGGCCTTGCCAAGGTTTTCATGGGCGACGGCTATCGTCGGGTCGATTCTTAGCGCCCTTTGAACATGCGCAATCACGTCGTCCAGTCGATCCGGGTAGCGAAGTAGTTCCGATGCAAGGTTCACCTGCGCCCGGGTATTGTTCGGGCGCTTGGCTGCAATATCCATCCACATGCCGAATTGGGAACGGTAGTCGCGGTTGCGGCGGATCGTTGTGGTTCCCAACGCGGCCGCAATGAGCAAGACGAGACCGCTCGCGATTCTGACGTGCGTCCGGCTACTCAGCCGTCGTGCATCGGTTAGCCGCTTCAGCGCCCAATGCCCCAGGGCAACGACCACGACGATCACTCCCGCAAGAGGGAGATACATTCGATGTTCAAACAGGGGATCCCGGATCGGAATGAAGCTGGACGTGGGGCCCAGGATCAGGAAGAAACATGCACCGGCGAAACCGAGCAACGGCGCCCGACGGAAAGCCCAAACCACTGCGCCCCCAAGCAAGCCGATCATGAGCGCCGGACCGGCGATCGCGATTGCACTGTCCGCCACCGGCCAGGCGTAATCCAGACAAAGGGGATGGGGCCAGACGGCGAGCCGGAGGTAATACAAGATGACACCCGGCTGGGTCAACAGGTAATCCACCGGTGAGATGCCCTGAAATCCGAACCCGACCCTGGAGACTGCATTCGATGTATTGAACACCGAAGAGGCAATGCCACAGATCCATAGTATCAACCATGTCGCCGATAGTGCAGCATGCAAACCCCATCGTCGCCGAACGAGGTCTCGAACCGAATCGGCCAGAAAAACGCGATCGTATAACAGCACGATGAGCGGCGCGGTCACCATCACACCCTTGCTGCCCATCCCCAACGCGCAACTTGCAACTGCGGCTGTATACCACACCAGAGGTTTGGGCGCTTGCGCGCCGCGAATCATGCAGTAAAGCGCCCCAAGATAGAAAAACCCCATAAGCGATTCGGCGCGTTGCACGAGGTAGGTAACACTTTCGGTCTGCAATGGATGAACCAGCCAGAGCAGAGCTACGGTGAATGCAAACCTATTTCCAAGTGTGCTGTTGTCCTGCTGCGCCTCCTTTCCCGTAACAGGCGGTATTCCGTGCGCAGGAGCATGGCAACCTTTGACTCCATTTCTCCCAACCAGGAGCGTCCGCCGAACCACACCGAATAGGGTGAGGCCGGCAAGAATATGAATGACGATGTTCCCAATGTGGTACCCCCTCGGATCCAATCCGCCGAGGGCGTAGTTGACGGCCAGGGACAGCTCGACGACAGGTCGCCGCGCCGCAAGTAGCGGCCCAACGGGCAAGAGGCTGCGAATTCGCTCTCGTTCGACGATGTTGGAAAGATCATCGAACAGAAAAACGCCGTCCAAACTGTTGAAATACACGGCGACGCCCGCAACCACGAGCAACAGTCCAAGCCACTTGGGTGACGCAGTACCCAACTTGCTGGACGCCTGAACAACGGGAGCCGCAACTACGTCGGTATGTTTTTTCGCCCGTTTTGACGACATCAATTCGATCGCCGCAACTTTGACGCGACATAGCCTGCGAGTCCCTGAGCCAATCCGACTCCCCGATAGAAGGCTCGAACAAAGCTCATCCACGCATGAAAAAGGTATCGTAGCCGCCCGGTCCGCCGCACCAGGCGGTAGGCCATGGGAACCTGTGCAGCGGCCAGGAGAGAAACCGTCCCAATGGGAACCCACGACACCGATTGGACCCACAGTAGCGGCGTCAACGCGATGGCCAGCAGCGCGAGCGGCGGTTGAATGTGGTCGGAAAGACGGCTGTAGGAATCCCCGGCGGCGTGGCCGGCGTGCGACATGTGCAGCCACGCTCGCCAGTAACCCTGTTGTCGCTGCGTTTGCAAATAGCTGCGCCAGCGCGTCTCGTGATGATGTCCGACGAGTGCCTCGCGCTCAAAGCGAAGCTCATAACCGGCCTCCATCACCCGAAACGACAGTTCTGCATCCTGGGCTTTCAGATATCGTTCATCGAAACCGTCGACCTGCTCCAGAACGGACCGCCGATAGATGACGTTGAACGTGGCCAGAAAGTTAACGCTCCTGGGCATCCGCCCATGCCGCTCGACAATCTCTTCATGAACCAGACAAGCCAGCAGCGATTTGGCATGCAGGTTACTATAACTGCCGCTGACGCCGCCGACGTTCGGATCTTTCATGTGCGGTAAGAGACGCGCGAGCACCTCCGGCTCTGCCACGCAATCCGAATCCATGAACCAGATCAGCGGATGTTTCGCCGCGCGCCAACCGATGTTTCGCGCGGAACCGGGCCCACGCCCATCACCGCTCAAGCAGGTAACGGCGAACTCCGCGACGATCTCGGCCGTTTCATCGTTCGAGCCGTCGTCGACGAAGATAATTTCACGAAGGGAACCCGGAACCGTATCCGTCAGCGCCGTCGCCGAAGCGAGGCACAAGCGGATCGTACGGGCGCAATTGCGACCCGGAACCACCAGAGTAACGGAATCGGTCGTCATGTTGCGCAGAGTCTACTGATTCCGGACGGATTGACCACGAACGCGAACCGATGCCAAGTCTCCTATATGTGAATCAGCCAGGTGTCGGAGACGGGGGCCGGCTTGGGAGAGGCCATAACCGAAACGGTTAGGGAGTGGGGGAGAGGGGTGAAACAAAGCGCCGCCAAGAGCCGGATTCGCCACTTCATGGTTCTTTCTCCTTACCTCGTCTTCGCCACCGTGCTCACACTGGTGGCCGTGCCGTCGCTGTACCTCATCGTGTACGACATACGCAGTTGGTTCGCCATAGACTCCCCCCACAACATGCGTCAGTCGCACGCCACGACGTCGGTGTAGCATTCGCGTGCCGCTCCGAAGCCGCGCGATCTGCAGCCTCGGCCATCAGGCCCGTGCTTCAAGCACCATGTTCGTCGGGGTTTCTGCGGCTCGTCGCACTTTCGTGAAACCTGCTTTGTTTAGCACTTCAGTCAGCCGCTTCTGCCCGGCTTGTGCGCCGAGGGCAAGACCAACTTCTTGCGCTTTGGATGCCGGCGTGCAGATCATGGTGGAAAAGGAATAGTAAATCTGCCCAAGAGGATGCCGGTTTTCGTCCAGCGTGTCACCGGCGAGCGGCTCCACGACCATAAACGTGCCGCCAGCCGCGAGGCTGTTGCAAACATGCGCCGCCGCGCCGACCGGATCGCCCATGTCATGCAGGGCGTCAAAGATCGTGACCAGATCATACCCGCTTCCCGGAAACTCCTTCGCCGTCACGACCTCAAACAGGGTGTTGCTTTCTACGCCGGCATCTTTCGCACGTGATCGTGCGTGCTCAATGGAAGGCTCATGAAAGTCGAAACCGTAAAACGACGATTTCGGAAATGCCTTGGCCATGATGATGGTGGATGAACCGTGTCCGCAGCCGATGTCAGCCACCTTGGCACCAGATGCGAGTTTGTCACGAACGCCGTCGAGTGCAGGAATCCACGCATCGACAAGACTGGCCGCATACATCGGGCGAAAGAATCGCTCCGTGCCGCAAAACAAGCAGCCGTTGTGATCCGACCAGGGCAACCCCTTGCCACTGCGAAACACCTCCGTGACCTTAGGCTCATCGATGTATGTGGACACGACCGCCTGAAAAAACCCCTGCATGCAATTCGGATGCCCCTCGGACGCAAAGGTCACAACTTGCTCCGGAGTCATCGAGAACTTCGCAGATGCGGCATCGTGCTCGATGTAACCTCCGGCGGCGTTCGCCGAGAGCCATTCGTGAACGTAGCGTTCTGCGAGCCCGGTGCTCTTGGCGAGTGCTGCGCTCGTCGCCGGGCCGATCTCAGCTAGAGCGCTGTAGAGATTGAGGCGATCTCCCATGTAGGCCATAATGAGCCCCATCGCCCCGGCCACATCCGTGACGACCTTCTCCTGTAGCTCATCCAGTTTCTTTTGATCGATTTCTTGCGATTGATTAGCCATTTGTTTTCCTTGTGAATACCTATCAACCACGGGCCGTTCTTGAAGCGCGTGGCTTTTTCTTGCCCGCAGGCTGAATGATGGATTCGTAGCGCTCGATAAATTTCTTCACCGAAACTCGTTTGATCGCTTTCCCGATCACGTCCAGCGGCACGTCTTCGATTTTCTTGAAGCGCACGCACGATTTACCCATGTCCAGCTTCTGGCCGGTTTTGATCCACGCCTCGCGAAACCATGCCGCTTGGTTGGGATCGCTATAGACCGACATTTCCCATTTGCTGGCTCCGAGGTCGCCATCTTACTGATTCTTTCCCCACGAATCAAAGCGAACGGCCATGCTGACGGCAACGCCTCCGTTTGAACCCCAAGACCGTCCCGTGTCCGGACGACGGAGTGGTCTGGAAGGCATTTGCCTGGCGCACGGCGCAGCACCAACCAGCCCGTAGACGGGTTTGTCATGTTTCTTGCCCTATCGCGACGCTCAACCACGTTGCAGCAACGGCGGCGGCACGCAATCCGAATCCATGAACCAGATCAGCGGATGTTTCGCCGCCCGCCAACCGATGTTTCGCGCGGAACCAGGCCCACGCCCATCACCGCTCAAACAGGTAACGTCGAACTCCGCGACGATCTTGGCCGTTTCATCGGTGGAGCCGTCGTCGACGAAGATAATTTCACGAAGTGAACTTGAACCCGTATCCGCCAGCGCCGTCGCCGACGCAAGGCACAAGCGGATCGTACGGGCGCAATTGCGACCCGGAACCACCAGAGTAACGGAATCGGTCGTCATAATGCGCAGAGTCTACCGATTTCAGACGATTTGGTCACGAACGTGGACCCACGCCAAGTCCATCCTCATGTTGCGTCGGGCACGCGGCGATCCTACCGATGCGGCCCGGCCGTTGTGCTTTGCGTTCCAAAGGGTTCTAGACCTGGATTTCCCAGATCAGTTGACTGTGGTGGTATGATGTGGGCTGACTTGAACCGGTCGGCGAAGCTAAAAAACTATCGAGGAGGTGGCATGACATCCGATCCTTCGCACCAGCGTAACACTTTGGCCAAGAAACGGCGTGAATGGCTAGCCTGCCTCTCCGGGGAGGACGTGCATTCCGTTTACCAACAAATCTATGCGATGATGTGGGACGCGGCATCCTTTCACGTTATCAACCAAGCCGTCAGGGTCGCTCCACCAGTCGAAGGTGGCGGGATTCAGTTAAGCGGTCTGCTTTATAAGCTGTTGTACCGCTGCTTCTTTGATTCTCAAATGATCTCTATCCGCCGGCAGGCCGACTCTTCCGGGCTCACGGGAGAAAGGGGAGTATTCTCCCTCGCGGTCCTGATCCGAGACATGTGTGACAACGCAGCCCTCTTCACACGGCGACAAATCTTCGACGCCGAGGGTCTGGCCTACGACACCGTTCCCCTTCGTGAAGCTGAGCGTCGGCACGCAGCGGAGCAGCATGCGGCGGGCGAAATGGCGTGGTTCGTACCGCCTGACATCGACGCAGGCCCCAGCGAAACAAGGCACGAACAGATCGATCGCCTAGCCGGTGTTGGCCGAGGAAAGCGAAGCCCAAAAGACCGCGTGCTAAACACCGTGTTCGAAAACCTACTGTCAAAGCTCAACGATAGCTGTCGCGACATCAAGGAATGGGTGGACAAGTTCCTTGCCCACTCGGCTACACCTGAAAGTCGAAGGATCGCCAAGGCCGACGATGTCGAGGTGACACTAGGCGCTATACTGAATGCACAAGAGTCTATCTGCCAGATAGCGAGCTTTGTCAGCATCAACCTTCTTGGAGACTCTCAGCTATGCCCATTGGCCC
>JADFMZ010000155.1 GCA_022563615.1 Planctomycetota bacterium | reverse complement strand
CTGCACCGCCTTGTGGTACAACTCGGCGGGCACACGTCTCTTGCGGATCGTTGTCGTGCATGATCCGTCGGGACGCAGGAAGGACGACTGTTTCTTCAGCACCGACCTGAGCCTGTCGGCCAAAGCCATCCTGGAATTGTTCGCCATGCGTTGGCCACTGGAGGTCGCCTTTTACAACGCCAAGCAGTTCCTGGGATTGGAAGACCCGCAGAACCGAACACCCCAAGCGGTGCGGCGGACGGCGCCGCTGGCCCTGTACCTGCACACCTTGGTGATTCTCTGGTTCGCCGAACACGGGCGCTTCGACGCCGAGGCGTACCGCCGGGCTCATCCCTGGTACACCCGGAAACGCACGCCGTCGTTCGCCGACATGCTGGCCAGCCTGAAAAAGGCGAGTCTGAAGGAAAGTATTTCTCGATACCCCGGTCACAAACCGCCCTCTGCAAAAAAGCTGTTGTCCCTATTCCAGGCCTTCGAGGCCGCCGCATAAAGTGCAAAACTCTAGTCTAGTGCTTTGTCACAGCTAAATCTTCGGGTTCGGTCTACGCCGTGTCGTGCCCCTACACTGCTCAAGAGCAGTGGCACACCCCAAGACTTAGGTGTGACGCTGCACTAGCTGGAGTAGGCAACGGCGCCCGTATGCATCTACCGCGAAGTCTAGCCGAAGATTCAACGTCACCCGGCCTATCTAACGCAGGCTAGCATCCCGTTGAAGAATTGTGGCACGGGTTTGTAACCCGTGTTTTCACCGGTTGAAAACCGGTGCCACACTCAACCTTTGTGTTTTTCAACAGGCTGCTAGCCCCTCGCCGATCCGAGCGCCGGGTCAATCCGTACTGTTTTCCATTACGTTGGGTTTGAAGATTCTGGTTTCCAAGGCGCGTTGATATCCGGTCCAGTGGTTTTCCGGGTCGCGGTCGTTTTCGACTGCGGTCAGAAACATGTTGATCTTGGCGTCGAGGTTATCGAGGTAATGAACGGCAATCGCCTCCGGGATGGCTGGAAGCTTCGGGCTGCCGAACTCGTACTGTCCATGGTGGCTGAGCACGATGTGCTGCAGGGCCCATCGAAGCCGATCGGGGAAAGGCTTGCCCGCCTTGCTGGCTACCGCGGCGGCCTTGTTGTCGATCCACAAAACTGCCTGCACGATGTGCCCCAGTAGTTGGCCTTCGTCCGTGTAGCCCAGACTCGTCGAATACTCCAACTCCTTTACCTTGCCGATGTCATGGAGGAACAAACCCGTCAGAACCAGATCCAGGCTAAGTTTCGGGTAGCAGGGGATTACGTGCAGTGCTATTTCCAGCAGTGAGAGCGTGTGTTCCAACAAACCCCCGATATACGCATGATGCATGGTGGCTGCGGCTGGGGCACGACGAAAACCCTCCATCATCGATTCATCAGCCAGGAATTCCGCAATCAGGGCCTTTAGGTCGGGATGCTGGACGCCCTCGATGATGCTGCGCAGACGCTTCCACATCTGCTCGATGTTGTTCTTGGTAGCGGCCAGGAAGTCGGCAATATCGAACGACGCGGGGTCCGCCGGCCTCATCGCATCAATGATGAACTGAAGGTTGCCCTTGTAGTTTTCCACCCGGCCTTTGAACCGCAGAAAACCGCCATCCGGCATCGCTTGGAACTGTTCCTCGGTCGCTTGCCAGGCACGGGCCACAAGTTGCCCCGTCCGATCGATCAGCACTGCATGGATGTACAAGCCGCCTTGTGTGGTCGTTCGCAAGTCCTTGGACCGGACCAGAAATACCTGGTCCTCGATCCGCTCACCAGGCCGCAAATCCGCGATGAATCGATGTTCCACATCCTCCTCCACGTAAGGGATTCTTGAGCGGGCACTTTAGAGCCAAAGTGAACCCCAGGCAAATCGCATCGTGGATAGGGTCCGAGCGGGGTCGGTGACGGCGGAGTGGTCGGGCAAGTCGGAAGCTTGGTGCAACGTGAGCATTCAGGTCGCGCCCCAGTGTGGGATCACTGCGCAGACCTTCAGCGAATTGGGCGGCAGACGTTGCGGAACAAATTTCGTGAAATCGCCGCCCAGAGCGTAGACCGCCGGTTCCGTTGGGTTGATGAACGGTCTGTCGTCGGTATCCTGACGTCGCCGCCTACCGGATCGAGAACCAGCTTTTCTTGGGCTTTTCTTTGGATGCCTTGGGCTTGTCCGGCGAAAGCCGCGCGAGCAGCTCCTCATCCGACCGGTTGGGATTGAGCCGGCGAAGGGTCTTGAGCTTCTTGGCCGTCTCCGGATCCAGATCGGACGGAAGCGGCTTGGCACGCGCGCCGTTGGATGGCTTACTCTTCCTGTCCTCCTCGGCGGCTTGACTGCGGGCGAGTGTTTCCCGGGTCACCTTGATCGGAGCATTCCCAGCCGGGCGCGCGGCACGTTTCGTTTTGGACTTGGCTTGGGCCGGTCGGTTTTTCTTGACCTGATCTTCCCGTTTGCTCTGTTCGACTTCGGCCTGAGCTGCGGCCAGAGCGGCCTGCATGGCGGCCGCCTGGGTTTCCTCCTCTTCGACCGGCGCGCTTTCGTCGGGATGGACGCCGGCGGGGCCGGTTGGGTCCGGCGCGGCAGGTAGGTCTTGCGCAGATTCCGGCGACTCCTGCGCCGGTTCTCGTGCGTCGGCGCCGTCGTCGGCATCAGAGTCAGGTTGCGCGGTCGCCTCACGGTTGGCCCAGAAACCGGCCACCGCCGAATGACACGTCTGAGTGTTGATCTCCCCACCGGTGGCGTCGGCGCCCGAACCTTGGGAGCGTTGTTGTCCGTGGGCCTCTTCCAATAAGGCCAGCACTTCCTCTTCGCCTTTTTTGAGTTCAGCCAGCCGACGCGCCAGGTCCTCTTGCTGTTGTTGCGTCTCGGCCTGCAGGGCCTCGGCACGCTCACCGGCTTGTCTGGCTCGCGTCGCTTCGTTTCGGGCGTCGGCGTTGGATTGCTCGGCCTTCGTCGCGAGTTCCTCGGCATGGGCACTGGACTGCGCTTCGGCGCGGGCGTGTTCATCACATTGCGCCCGAGCTTCCTGCAGGGATTGTTCCAGTTGACCTTCACGCTGATGGGCCGCTTCCACTTCGGCGCGCAATGCGTCGATCTTTGAGCGGGTTTCGACGAGTTCGTTCTCTCGGGCCTGGGTAACTTCCTGCGCCGTTTGATAGGCGTGTTGGGTGTCCACCTTATCTTTGTGCAATTCAGACAGCGCCGTATTCAGCTTCTCTTGGAGCACGGAAAGTTCTTTCTCCCGCTGCACCAGGGTCTCCGTTCTTTCGCCGAGTTGGGTGGCTTGCTGATCGAGTTGACGGGTTTTCTCCTCCTCGGCAAGGCGCTCCTGGGACAATCGGTCACGTTGGGAGCCTACCTCGCGTTCCACCTCGGCGAGTTGTTCCGCCCGCGCGGCGGACTCTTTCTCGAACGCCTTACACGTCGCTTCAAGCCCAGAGCGTTTACCTAGCAGCTCTTTTTCGGCGTTCTGCAAGCCGCCCTCAGCCTCTCGCAACTCTTCCTGTTTGTTGAGCATTTGTTGACGGGCGGAGTTCAAGTCTTCTTGTGCAAGGCGGCTACTGGCCAGAGCGGCCTCGGCGTCCCGCTCGCGGGTCTCGATCGCCTGCGTACGGTCGTCCAGCGCCAAGCCCTGTTGGGCCAACTGCTTCTTCGCTTCGGCGAGGTCCGCCTCTCGGTCTTCGATCGTTGTTTCGAGCGCGTCACGATCCTGGTCAAGTTGCGTGCGTGTGCCGTCAACGTTGGCCACCATCCGGTCCAGTTCGCTTCGCCGCTTATCCAACTGTGCGCTACGCTGCTCTAGCGCCACCTTTTGCGAATCCAATCGGCCGCGCTCGTCCTCAACGGCTACCTGCTGCTGCCGGGCGAGGTCCGCTTGCGCGTCGAGTTCGCCCGTACGTCCATCAAGCTCCCGGCTCAGCCGATTGTGCTCCTGGGACCGTTCATCCAAGGCGGCGAGCTTGGTTTCCAACTCCAAAGTGCGCTGACGAAACTCTTCCTGTTGACGCTCGAACTCAGCGTGATCCTGTGCAATGGCTTCCTCGGCCTGCGCCGATTCCTGCTGAAAGGCGTTGCGCTGAGCGTCCAGGAGGCTGATTTCCTCTGCAAGCTGGGCTTGTCGGGCCTCCAACTCGGCGCGAGCCGTTTCCTGCTGCTTTTCCAAATCCGACGTTTGGCGGGTAGCCGCTTCCTCTCGTTGATCGAGGCGGCCAACCTGTTCCTGCAACTCGCGGGCCTGGTTCTCAAGCTGCGAGACCTGTTGCTCCAATCGGGATCGTTCAGTTGAGAATTGTTCCTCTCGTTCAGCCCGATCTTTTTCAGACTGCGTCTCCTGCTCGCCTAGGGACGCCGCCCGGGTTTCGAGCTCCGCCGTCTGTCCGGTAAGTTGAGTGCGAAGCTGCTCGAGATCGTCTTGCTCACGATCAAGCTCGGCCCGCAAGCCTTCGGCGCTGCGTCGGGCCTCGGCGAGTTCTTCCTCCCGCTGCTGGAACTTATCTTCCCGATGTCGGGCCGTCTCCTCAGCCTCTTCGACACGGACCTCTAGTTGTCGGGCCTGCTCGGTGGCGGCAACCTGCCCATCTTCGACTTGCTGTTCCTTCTGCAGGACGGCTGATTCCTGATCTCTCAGTCGCCATTCGCGTTCGGCAAGGTCGGCCTCGTGCCGTTCCAGATCGTCGTGCTTATTGGCAAGCTCTTCGCGATTTCTGCCCAGCTCTTCCTGCGTTTGGACCAATGCCTCCTGATCGGCGGACAGGGCATCACGCAGTTCCTGCAGGTCGGATCTAGCCTGGTGAAGTTGTTCAAGCTGGGTTTCAAAGGACCGCTTGGCTTCCTCTAACGATTGAGTTTCGGCGGCCAGCTCCATCGCTGCGGCGTTATTGCGCTGTCGCGCTTCGCCATCTGTGTGCTCAAGGTCCGCAGCCCCCTGCTCCAATTGACGTTGGCGTTGATCGCATTGAGCTTTTCCCGCGTCGAGCTCGTCCTGCCGCCGTTCGATCTGCCGTTGAACCTCATCCAGTTGAACGTTGCGTTGTTCGAGCTCTTGATGGGCCTCCTGGAGTTCAACCTGACGGTGGTCCAGCTTACTGTTCTGCTTTTCGAGGGCGGCTTCCTGCTCCTTCAGACGCTTCGCCTCGGCCGACAACTGCCGATCGCAACCTTCGATCCATTTCTTTGAGGATGAACGTAGCGTGGTTTGATAACCGTCCAGCTCGCGCGTGAACCCGTCCAGCGCGGAATCGGCAGCCTCAAACAACTCCTGATACGTGTTTAATTCAACCATAGCGGTCCGCCTTGACTCCATCTGGTTCACAGCCCATTCGGCGAGTCGAATACGAACATCAAGGATGCATCGAGCTCATCCGGCAAAGAAGCGTCCCACACGCGGCAGGCACGCCCCCAATGCGCATCGGCCTTCGGCATCCTCTCTGGTTAAAGCATCGGGATCCATGAGGGTGCTAGTCACCACGAGGTTCTTCGAACTGTGCACCCTTGAACACCCACGCACGCATGAACCCTATTGCAAGTCTACATTTTGATCGCGTGAATTTTGTCGAAATCGCCTCTGGGGTGGGTCAAGCCCGATAACGGTTCATCCTCGCTCGACCGATAGGTACGATCCGAAAAAAGGGGCCTATCAGCCTGTTGAAAAACACAAAGGTTGAGTGTGGCACCGGTTTTCAACCGGTGAAAACACGGGTTACAAACCCGTGCCACATTTTTTCAACGGGCTGCTAGGCCATCCTCACCACCGGCATCTCTTGAAGCAGGCTCCAGGCGGGTTGATCGACATCGCCCTGCGAGAATCGGGTACGCACAGTCGCACGGGTCTACAACCGAACCTCCGAAAGTTATCCCGCATAATTGGCCGATGGTATGAGGAAAAGACACCGGCGGATGCCTGCTGGCTGCCCGCAGACGGCGGGACTACAATTAGGAATGGGTGAACACGGGCGAAGCCGTCCGCGACGGGTGCTCTGGAGCAACCGGCACGATGGCGGCAGATGAGCGAAATATGATGGCCGACCGCGTGCAGAAACAAAAGGCGACCTTGGAAACGGTCGAGCCGCTGGGCAAACGCGTGCTGATCCGCAAGGATCAGGACAAGAAGGTGACCAAGGGCGGCATCGAGCTGCCCGACTCGATCGAGATTCCGACGATCACCGGCCGAATCGTGGCGATCTCGGCTCACATCGAAGCGGATGACGATTTCCCGATTCGCCAGTACGACCGCGTGCTGTTCAACCCCAAGCATGCGATCCCCGTGGAGTTTGAAGCCGACAACTATCTCTACGTCGTGCCGATCGAAGACGTGGTGGCGGTCTTCCGCAAGAGCACGTAGAATTCCACGACCTGTGACCGGGCGTTTCGGCGGTTCGTGATGCGCGCTGAACGAGGACCGCGTTCGATCGGTTGGTACGACACGACAACGATGATTGATCTGCCCCGCCCTGCCCTGATCGGCGTCCTTCACCTGAAGGCGCTGCCCGGAAGCCCCGGACATATGCTGTCGATGGATGAGATCCTCGAACGCGCCCTGGACGATGCCCGCGCGCTCGAAGAGGCCGGCTTTGACGCCGCCGTCGTGGAAAACTACGGCGATGCGCCGTTTCCAGCAGATTCACTTTCCCCGGCGAGTGTGGCCGCCATGGCGGTCGTAGCGGACCGCGTTCAACGGGAGTGCTCCCTCCGCGTCGGGGTCAACGCTCTGCGGAACGACGCCCGGGCGGCGCTGGGGATTGCGTCGGCGGTGGGCGCTTCATTCGTTCGTGTAAACGTGCACACCGGAGTCTGCGCGACCGATCAAGGGTTCATCGAAGGTCGGGCGGATGAAACGCTTCGCTACCGCCGTCTTCTCGGGCATCGCGTTGCGATCCTGGCCGACGTCCATGTGAAACACGCCGTACCGATCAGCCAGCCGGACATCGCCCGCGCCGCCAGGGAGACGGCCTATCGCGGAATGGCCGACGGCTTGATCGTCACCGGCCCGGCCACCGGTGAGCCGGTGGATATCGACGAGCTTCGGCGCGTGCGCGAAGCCGTTCCCGACCGACGCCTGTTCGTCGGCAGCGGGGCGACGGCCGAAACGGTCCAAGCGCTGTTGTCGGTTGCCGATTGAATCATCGTCGGCACGTCCATCAAGCCGGATCGGGATCCCTCGCAGCCCGTGGATGTGCGGCTGGCACGGGCCTTGGTTCAAGCGGCGCGCCCAGGTGACACGGCGTGACACTCCCGAGGATCCACTTGATCGCGCCGGCCAGGGCGGTGCCGGAACTCCCGCCGGTGAAAATCCCCTCAATGCGGGTCAGCTTGCGCGCCGCGGCGTAGGCCTCGGCGTCGGTCACGCTCACGGCGTCAGAGACGTGTTCGAAGCTGAGGGTGGCCGGGATGTAATCCAACCCGATCCCCT
>JADFMZ010000453.1 GCA_022563615.1 Planctomycetota bacterium | reverse complement strand
TAGGCGGGTAACCGTCTCGGGGGTTCGAATCCCTCCTCCTCCGTTTTCGTATCTTGCACCGTCGCGCACACTTGCGCTTGATGCTGCACAAACTCTGTACTCATAGGGGTCTGCTTCAGCTCTGACGGCCCACGCAATTACTTTCTCGTGTGTGCTGCGACGCATGAATAGGTGCGTTCGGAGCGCACTCGACGAATGTTCCTGCCCGCGGCGCGAATGGACAGGTTGGCCGCGATTGTTCGATGGGGTTTCGATGCCGATCCAGCGCTGGTTGACACCGCTCGGCCGGATCCTGTACCGTAGTGGGCTCGGATGAGGCATGGGTTTGCCTGAAAGGTGTTACGCCGCCGCCCGACGCGACTTTCGAGTTTGATGATGACGGAATCCGTACACAAAACGCCGCTGAACGACTACCATCGTGAGCATGGCGCTCGGATGGTGGAGTTCGCCGGATGGGAGATGCCCCTTCAGTTCCGTGGGATCAAGGAGGAGCACGTACACACACGCACGTCTTGCAGCGTCTTTGACGTATCCCATATGGGTCGAATCGTCTTGACGGGTAAGGACTGCGAGTCCTTTCTGAATCGGATCTGCACGCGAAACCTGGCTGGCGCCGAGATCAACCGATGCTATTACTCGCACATCTGTCGTGAGGACGGCGGCATTCTGGACGACGTGCTCGTGTATCGCTACGAAGATCGTTGGGGCATCGTCTGTAACGCCGGCAACCGGGAAAAGATCCTTGCCTGGCTCAACAAGCACGCCGCAGGCAACGATGTGCAGGTGCGTGACGACACGTTTGATACCGGCATGGTTGCGTGTCAGGGGCCTGCAACACTCGAACTGGGCGGCGAATTAGCCAACCGGGATCTTTCGACAATCGGGCGCTACCGATTCGACGTCCGACAGATCGGGCCGATGCAACTTGTCATCTCCCGAACGGGATACACCGGAGAGGACGGCGTGGAGGTGATCCTGCCGACGATGCTGGTTCCGTTCCTGGCGCCCAAGCTTTTTGGGACGAAGGACGAGCCTCATCCGATCATCCAACCAGCCGGGCTCGGCGCACGAGATACGTTACGGATCGAGGCGGGCATGCCGCTCTATGGTCACGAACTCAGCGAAGAGGTGGATACGCTGACCGCCGGGCAGGGCTGGTGCGTTGACCTTACAAAAGATTTCATCGGGGCTGAACCGATGCGTCGGTTGCAGGAACAAGGGCTGCCTCGCAAGCTCGTAGGGCTGGAACTTGAAGGGCGACGCATTGCCCGGCAACACTATAAGGTTCATGCCGGCGGGGGCGCCGTGGGCGAAGTGACCAGTGGAACGCTCAGCCCCACGCTGAGTAAGAGCATCGCCATGGCTTTTGTCGCTTCCGAATATGCGGACGTGGGTACGACGTTGGAAGTGGAAATGACCGGCGCGCGGCGGACCTCGGCGACGGTCGTGAAACTTCCCTTTTACAAAAGGGCAAAATCCTAGATGCTCCAAGAACGTGTTTCAAAAGGGTATTCTGAACGCGCGGAGCAGGCGCAGGGCATTGTCGAAATGGCGCAGAACCGCTTCCTTACGGGCGCGGCTCGGTTATGAGGATCGATTCTTGAAGGCTCCAACCGATCGAAAATACTCCAAGACGCACGAATGGTACCTCGTGAACGGCGACGTGGTTACGATGGGGATCACGCAGCACGCGGCGGACGAGCTGACCGACATCACCTACATCGAGCTGCCGGACGTCGGGGCGACCATTGGCGCCGGGGATTCGATCGGCGAGGTTGAGTCCGTAAAGGCCACTTCGGAAATCTTTGCCGCGGTGGGCGGCGCCGTGTTGGCGGTAAACGAAGCGCTGAGCGATCATCCCGAACTCGTGAACGACGACGCCTTTGGAGACGGCTGGCTGGTGAAGCTCCAGGCGTCCGCGCCGGAAGCCCTGACCGCTCTGATGGATGCCAACCAATACAAGGCGTTTGTCGAGAATGCCGAGCAATCCTGAGAACGTATCTAGTGCATCGTCACAGCTAATTTTGCGGGTTGTTCGCCGTGTGCCACTGCTCTTGAGCAGTGTCCACAAACGGGCGGCAATTGCTTTCGACACTGCTCAAGAGCAGTGGCAAACCCGCAGATTAAGGCGTGACACTGCACTAGGAAGCCTCTTA
>JADFMZ010000154.1 GCA_022563615.1 Planctomycetota bacterium | reverse complement strand
GATCGATTCCTTTTTCGGAGAGTTGAATCAGTTCCTCTTTTTCATCTTCAATCGTCTGTTGGCGCGAGAGGGGCTGCCGTCGCTGTCGCCGAGCGATTTCCTGCCGCCTGAACTCCCACCCGATGACGGCGTGGACAACGGCGAATCCGGGGATCCAGCGGATCAGACAGGCACCGAGGAGCAACCGGGAGACACCATCTCTGAACCGAACGACGACGTCGAAACGCCGGATTCGACCGATCGCGGCGGCGACCGCGATCCGCGTGGACGTGGAAACTCGTGATGCCGGCGGTCGTCTTCCCGCTTGCAGGAGTTCATGCTCCCCGATCCGGTTCCGCGTTTTGCCCCGGCGGCCCGCACGCCGGCCACCGCAAGTGACGCCATGATTGCAGCAGCGGCGGCGGAACATCACATCGTAGCCAAGCTCGTCCAGGACGGCGTGCTTCATCACGTCGGGCTAGCTGCCCTGCGGCGCGAGTCCGAGTTGATGGGCATCCCTCTCGTCGATCTGCTTCAAACGAATGACGTCATCAGCGAATCCGACGTGGCTAAGCTGTATGCCGAGATGAGCGGGCTTCGCTTCCTGGACCTGACGCGGCGTAGGCCGACGCGGGCGTGGATGATGACGCTGCCCGAGAATATCGCCCGACGAAAGCATTGCCTGGTCTTCGGCGAAGTGGCGGGACAGCTTGTCGCCGCCGTTGCGGACCCTTTGGATCCGTCGGTGACGGGGGCGCTGTCCGCCCGATTCAATCGGCCCATCCAATTCGTGGTCAGCCCCCGTTATCAGATTCTCGAGGCCGTCGAGGAGGTCTATGGCACTGCCCGCGCGGAAGGCGCTCGCGCGATCACACGAACTCCGGTCTCCAGCGCCGTGGTCAGTTCCTCATCGACCGGCTTGAATATCATCGAGGAGTTCGACAGCGTCATCGACGAGGCGGTGGATCGCCGCGCCAGTGACGTGCACCTGGAACCGGAAGAGGATCGCATTCGCGTTCGTATGCGCATCGACGGGCGATTGCTGGAGGCGCGTGCGTACCCCAAGGATGTCGCGTCAGCCTTGATTTCGCGCGTAAAGGTTCTGGCCAACCTCGACATCACGGAGCGTCGCTTGCCCCAGGACGGCCGATTCACCCGGCGAAGCTTCGATCAACAGATTGACATCCGCGTCGCCGTGATTCCCACCGTGCGGGGTGAGCGGGTGACGTTGCGCCTTCTCTCGCAGGACCGTAGCCGGCTGACACTCGAAACGCTCGGGATGGGCGCCGAGCTGCGACAGGCATTTGAGCGCTTGATCCATCGACCGTACGGCATCGTGCTGTTGACCGGCCCGACGGGAAGCGGCAAGACCACGACGCTGTACGCAGCCCTGCAATGCATCAACAGCATCGACAAGCACATCATTACGATTGAAGACCCCGTCGAATACCACATCGCCGGCGTCAATCAGGTGCCGGTCGACGCCCAACACGGTGTCGGGTTCGCCCACGCCTTGCGAAGCATTCTGCGGCATGACCCGGATGTGATCATGGTGGGCGAGATTCGGGACGAGGAGACCGCCCACCTGGCCCTGGAGGCGTCGCTGACCGGGCACCTCGTCTTCGCCACCTTGCACACCACCTCAGCCGTCGGCGCGGTAACGCGCTTGACGGATATGGGATGCGAGCCCTATCTGGTGGCCAGTGCGATCGTCGGTGTCATGGCGCAGCGCCTGGTCCGCCGAATCTGCTCCAACTGCAAACGGGCCTATGAAGCCAACGAAATCGAACGCGACATGCTCGGCATCCCCCGCGACCGCGTCGGCGTGAAGATCTATCGCGGTGCGGGCTGCTCCCGTTGCCTGCGCACCGGCTGTCATGACCGCGTTGGGATCTATGAGCTTGTTGCGTTCGACGCCGGCCTGGCCAAGCTGGTCATGCGCAAGAGGCCGACGGAGGATTTGCAGCAATATGCCATCGACCATGGGGCGATCACCCTCCGGGACGACGCCATCGCCAAGGTCCGCGACGGCTTAACGACACTCGAAGAAGCCCTTCGCGTGACGATGAAAACGCAGTAGCCCCGCGCCCGTCTTCCGGCGCCGGAGACGCCTCACCACGCGCCCACGATATTTCCCAGACCATCGAAGACCAGGATCTTTGCGCCGACGATCGTTACGATCCAACGGTAGGCCACCGCGAAGAAGCGTTCCGGCACCCTCTTAAGGATGCGCTTGCCGACCAACGTTCCGGGAATCACCATCACGATCATGATCGCCGCCAGAAACCCGAGCCGCGTCACGTCCAATTCGCGCATCAGCAGGAAAGCGGGGATTTTGATGACATGGGTCGCAAGTTGGCACATGGCCTTGGTCGCAATCAGTCGCTCTTTGACGAATCTCCTCCGCGCAAACAGCGGCGCGATGAGTGGCCCGACGGCGCCGACGGTCAAGGCCGCCGCTCCCGCCACGAAACCCATCAGGGGGAAGTCCCACGATTTCCCCTCGCTCCCTGCGCCGGCGCCGCGCGCCGGCAGGTTAGCCGCCACCAGAATGAACACGCCGATGAGCGTCTTCAAATAGGGCTCGCTCTGCTCCGGCTGGCCCATGATCCACAGAATGGAAATTCCGATTCCACTTCCCGGCACCAAGCCCAGGCAAAACCGCCCGAATGCCTTTCGATCCACGTCGCCCAGAAACGCCAGTACCCGCGTTCCGTTACTGGCAATCTGCACCAAAGCGTGTGTGGGAATCGCCTCCCCGTGCGTCATAAAGCAGAGCATGAGCGCCAGCAGAAGGATGCCACCCCCCATCCCCAGAATCGCCGAAAGGATGGAAGTGAGCAGCGCCGCGACAGCCAGGACAACAGGAACAACCGCGGTCATCGCACTCGCATATCTGTGGGAAGGGTCATGTTGTCGGCCATACGCCGGCCAGGGTATGCTGCACGATCGCAGTATCGAAGTAATTGAGCCCCATTCCCGCGTCAACCACAATCCCTTGCCCGTTGATTCCACTGGATCGCTCGCTGAGCAAGAATAGTGCCGTGCTAGCCACCTCCTCCGTCGCCAGCGCCTGTTTACGCAGCGTCGCCTGTTCGGCGAACATGAAGTGATCTACATAAGTGGGAATACCCGCAGAGGCCAAGGTCTTGAGCAGTCCCGCGCAGACCGCGTTAAAACGCACTCGACTGAACCCGCTGAATGACTTGGCTAAGAAGGCAAGAGAGGAATCCAATGCCGCCTTGGCCGGCGCCATGTAACCGTAGCTCTCCACAGCCATCCGTGTCGTCGAAATGGAGATGGTCACAACGGCGGCACGATCATCGAGAAGTTCCTTGAAGGCGCCGGCAATGGCAATGAGTGAGAAACAGCTTACGGAAACGCATTGAAGGAAATCCTTGCGACCGACCTCATGGAACGAGCCCGTGAACGACTCATAATTGGCATAGGCTAATGAATGAACGATGCCGTGCAGAACGGGATGCTTGGCCCGCACGCTTTGCGCTAACGTGGAGATCTCCTCGTCGCGCTCGACGTCACACACATAGACTTCTCGACCGGATAGAAGCGATTCCAAACTCTTGCGCCGCTCCGCAGAGTGGACGCTGTAGAGCACCCGGGCCCCCTCCTCTTCAAGCAGACGCGCGATTTGGTAGGCAACGCTGCGCTTGTTCGCGACGCCGAAGACCAGAAAGACCTTGCCGGATAGATTGAGAAAACTCACGCCTTACTCTCCTGGGCGCCGCCCACCATGCAGGCAAACTTCACCCGCAGCGCCAATTCCCCGTCAACCGTAGCGCGACCCGTTAGATAATAGGCGTTGCCCATCGTGTCATCGAGCACCACCTCGACGACCACGGTCTCTCCCGGCTGCACCACGCGTTTGAATCGCGCATCTTGAATTCTGGTCAAGAAAGGAATCGCCGCAGGATCTTCGATGTTTCCCGCTCGATGCGCCATCAGTAATGCGCCCGCCTGAAAGCAGCATTCACACAGCAGCACGCCCGGCAGGACCGGTTGACCCGGAAAGTGGCCGCGAAAAAAGTCCGCGCGGGGGTCAACGTATTTGCTGGTAACGATCCGATCCGAACTTACTTCCCGAATCTGATCGACGAACAGGAAGGGTTCGCGATGAGGAATCGCCGTTACCGTGGGCATTTCATTCATCCTGCGACGCCCTCGGAAATCCGCGCCCGCGCACACAGCAAGCTGTCCACATCGTTAGCGACGATCACTCCGTAATTAATGGTGCCCAGCCAACCGGACATGATGATGCCCACCGAGCCCGCGTGAAACAGGCCCGAAATCTGCTTGGGAAGATCCATACTTACCTTCAGCCCTTCAAACTTCGTTCCAAACGTCGCCCCGCGAGCGTGCTGCGTATAATGGTGGAATGTCCTGGGGGTGGACGCCTCAATGTGGCCGATCTTTCCGCGAATGTCGGGCAGATATTTCTCCAACTCGTGGATCGTTGTGTCGATCAGGCGTTGTTTGCTCCTATTGTAATCCTCTTCATCCAATTCAGCCCAATCGTCCCAATTGGCATTGGTGGAAGATACGATAGCGTAGCGGTCCGATCCGGGACGCGTATTCGGATAATACATTGAAAAGGTCCGACTCAGGCCGTTCTTGGCACAAAGCCTTTCCGAATCGAATTCCGGATCTGTGGAGGTAAAAATGAGATCCCCCACGTCATCAATCGTCTCGCCCTTGCGCAGGCCCATATACACCTGACAACTACTGTTGTTCAGTCGAACCGCCCGTGCTTCCTCGATGAACTTGTCGTCGAAATGCTCCAGCCCGACCATTTTTTCAATCGTGGTCTTGAGATTGGCATTGGAGACGACGGTTGAGCAGTGGATGCGCTTGCCGTTGGCGCGCACCCCGCAAACGGAACCGCACTCCACAATCACGCGCTCCACCTGCACCTGCGTCCTGAGATCCACTCCGTTGCGCTTGAGTTCCTGCCTCATCAGCAGGATCAGCCGATCCGTTCCCCCCTGAAAGATGTAGACCCCCTTGCTCATAAAATTGGAAAACACGATGCCGTAGCTGATGGCGGGATCATCCAGCGTGGATCCGTTGGCATAGGCGATCGGTTCCATCAGCAAACGCCAAACCGCCGATTTCCCCGGAAAGAACCTTTCAAACAGTTCGCGCGTGGTCATCTGATCATCGTCGTAGAAATCCATGCCGCGCGCCGTATCGAAAAAACGCTCGACGGTAGCCGGCTGGACCGCGAACTTTTCTACCAGGATCCGAGTGAAATCGGTGCGATCGAACGTGGTGGCAAACTGAAACTGGGGATTGTCAAACCGGATGCCTTTGAGTTGCACGATGGAGTCCGAAATCTCCTGCGTCCAATACTTCCGGCAGCTCTTGATCATCCCGATGGGAAAACCGTGCAAGGAGATATCAAACAGATAGCCGCCCTTGCGTCGAAACCAGGTGGCCATCCCACCGTAGTTATAGTGTTGCTCAAGCAGGAGTACGGATCGGCCGCACTTGGCTAGAGAGTTCGCCGCCGTCAAGCCGGCCAGGCCGGAACCGATCACGACGACGTCGTAATGGTCCTTTACGTCAGCAAGTCGATCGCGCGCCATGGCAATGATCTAATTCGTATAGAGTACGTGTTGGTTGGCCATCAGGATACCGCTGAGCATCGCGCCGACAATGCCCACGTACCCCTGATCCGTTCCACAAATAAACAGGTTTTCCACCCTCGTCCGGCCATCCCTGCGCTTGTGTGGAGTGCCGTAGACAGCTCCGTTGATGCGCCCGGTATAGTGCCGGATCGTTCGCGGAGTGAACATGTCGCTGTACAGCACGTGCCGGCGAAATTCGGGAATGCACTCCGTCGCTCGCTCCACGAACTTTTCGTAGTAAAGTTTCTTCGTCGCCGCATAGGTTGCGTCATCGTAACCGCTCCAGCAGTCGTAGTTGGCCAGCCAGGTCATGCGAAATAGGCCGTGGGGCATATCGTCGTGCCGTTCGTAGTTGCTGGGACAACAGATCACGCCGCTAGTTATGTCCACCGCCTCCGCCGGTCGGGCGTAGGTAAACGTCTCGGCGTCGCTGTAAAACACGATCGCCGCCTCGTGCCCCAGGCGATGGGGCAGCTCATCCATGATGCCGATCGTTTCCACGAAAGAGAGCCGACCACACTCTTCCGGCGCCCGCTTCCCATTTTCGTCCGAACACAAACGCATCGTCTCCGGGTAGCCGGCTGAGGAAAGCACGACGTCGGCGGTCAACGTTTCGCCGGAGTCGGTCGTCACGCCCGTCACCCGCCCCTTATTCACTTGAATGCCGGCCACACCGCAGCGCATCTTCAATTTGCCGCCGCAGGCGCGGTACTTTCGCACCAAGGCCTTGATGATCGTCCGCACCCCCGCCCTCGGACGGGCGAACCCCTCGCACATCAAGCTCTTGAACAAGGTTACGAAGTGCGTGAAGTCCAGGTCATGCTCCTGCGGGCTGCCGTAAAACATGATCGGACAAAGCAGCATGTCGACAAGCATGGGATCGCGCAGGTACTCGCCCAGGATCGGCCTCGTCGCTCGATAAGGATGGTCATACCGCGTGTCATCGTAAGCGCGAATATGTTCGAGCAGGCGTTGAAAGTTGTCGGCGTCACCGGGAAACTGCTCCGCAACCTCTTGCCCCAATAGTTGGATGTCGTTGGAGAATCGCAAACGCCGGCCGGGAAAGTGGATCTCCGAGAACCGTTGAGGGCACAGATCGAAGTCGTCCCACTTCAGACGCAATTGTCGCAGCAGCTTCGGTAGCGGCCCCGTTCGGGCGCCGCGCGGGGCATAGTTCGTCACGGCGTGCAGCCCGACATCAAACTCCCAACCGTCACGCTTGTAGTAGGAATTGAGCCCCCCGTAGGCGTAATGCTTTTCGAGGATACAGACGCTCTTTTCGAAATAGGCTAATCGGATACCCGCCGCCAACCCCGACATCCCCGCGCCAATAATGATGACCTCGTAGTGCATCGACCTGAAAACAGCGGCGCGAAATGAGACGCTTTCCTTAAGATGCGGTAGTACCCCCAGAGCGCACAGCCGGCGGCGGTTGGCGCGCTCAGGTGGACACGACCGCCTCGAGCCTGGGGCCCAGGTACGCCACGCAGCTGTCCAGCGTCTCCAGCTTGGGGTAGTCCTCCTTGGGCACCTCGACCTTGTAGCGCTTTCGCAGCTCCATCACAATGTCCAGAAAATCCATCGAATCCATCTCAAGTTGGTCCCGAAAGCGGACGTCGCCCTTAAGATCGGACACATCCGCATCCGGCGCCACCACCGCAATGATATCCAGGATCATCTGCCTGATTTGCTGGTCGATCATGTTCCTTCCAAGACCTCGACTCAAACCTTCCGGGCAAAACCGTCTCGCCCTTTGTCCATCCCAAACGTGCAGGACGCTCAGCAGGAGGCCCCACTCCCGGAGGTGGTTGCCAACCCGTAGGGCCGCA
>JADFMZ010000153.1 GCA_022563615.1 Planctomycetota bacterium | reverse complement strand
TTCTGCTGTTCCTGTTTCTCGCCGCCATGCGATTGACCTACACGGCAGCCCGTTCGGTACTGGCGGGAGGGTAGAAGCTCTGCCCGCATCCACCGCCCAGGTTCGAGGGCGACGGCCCGCCAGCTAGAGCAAGCTCTTTTTTTCTGTAGCGGTCCAACGACCGTCTTTTCCGCGAGATTTACGCTAAATTGCGATACACAATAAATGAGAACGCTATAGGGGAGCCCAATGGAAGGCTGCTTTCCGTCTTGAATCGGCCAATAACCTCCCTAGAATGGGCAGGCTCGAGTTGCGCCTTGAACCGGTGACCGGGCTGAACAAACTGGAGGGATAGGATGACTCGTGGCAGATGATCCCGTAGGGCAGGCTGACACTTCCAAACCGGACAACCCCTCTGCATCGAGGAACGGTTCGGCCAAGCTCGACAAGTATTTCCGGTCCATGTCCAAACATGGGGCCTCGGATATGCACATGAAGGCGGATACGCCGGTGAAGTTTCGCCTGCAAGGGGCCATCCGTAACGCCGACGCCAACGCGCTGAGCAACGAGACCATTGAAGCGATGGCCTTTGAAATCATGGACCAGCGACAGATCGATATCTATCGCGAAAAAGGCTCGATCGACCTGGCGTATCAAATCGACAGCGGTGATCGGTATCGCATCAACGTGTTTCGCCAGCGGGGACGCACGTCGATCGCCGCCCGACGAGTGCCCAGGGAGATTCTCGACTTCAAGCAGCTCCACCTGCCTGAGCGCCTGGCTGATCTGGCCCACCTGCATCAAGGCCTGATTCTTCTGGCGGGCATCACCGGCAGCGGGAAAAGCACGGCCATTGCCGCGATGCTCGAGGAGATCAACCGCACGCGGGCGTGCCATATCATGACGATCGAAGATCCCATCGAGTTTCTGTTTGAAGACAAGAAGGCGTTCATCAGCCAGCGTGAAATCGGGCTGGACGTCGAGAATTTCCATGAAGCCCTCAAATGTATGATGCGCGAAGACCCTGACGTCGTGCTGATCGGCGAACTACGGGACCAGGAAACCTACAGTGCCGCCCTGTCCGCGGCGGAAACCGGGCATCTGGTGTTCGGGACGATCCATTCATCCAGCGCTGCCAATACGATTTCCCGCATCCTGGAGCTGTTTCCGGAGAACGCGCGCGACTTGATTCGCGGCTCCTTAGTGTTTAACCTGCAGGCGATCATCGGGCTGAAACTGCTCCCCGGCCTACAGCCGGATATTCCGCGTATTCCGTGCTGCGAGCTGATGATCTGCAACAGCACGGTTCGCAAGCTGATTGCCGAGGGGCGGGATCGAGAAATATCCGTCGTGATGCGCAATTCCGCCCACGAAGGGATGATCGACTTTACCGACTCGCTCCGCAGCCTGGTCGACAGGGAGTTAATTTCGACAAAAACCGCCTACGCCGCAGCCCCCAACCCCGACGAGCTCAAAATGCGCCTCAAGGGCATCTCGGTGACCGGCGGAGGAATCATCGGTTGAGCCTGAAAATGAAGGACAGGTGCGACCAGATGGAACCGCATCTTCACCCACACCTCTAATGGATTGGAGCATCGCCATTTTTCCCGCCAGTGTGCCGGTCGAGCCCGCCTTGTACGTGAACCCGATCAAGGCGGGAGTGGTCGTGGTTCTGCTGCTGGCATGGGCCGCCGCGGCGCAGTGGGTGGACCGCGACACGGACGTCGTCAAGACCAGGCGGGAACAGTGGAGTCTGATCGTCCTTTCGGGCGGCCTCGTGGCGTTCGTGGCCCTGCTCATACCTCCGTGGCACGCGGGGTTGTTCTACCTCGGCGTGGCGTTCTGGCTCCTGATCGCCGGCGGTCCAATCGCCGCCTACGTGATCCACCGCAACGGTCGGGTGGCCCCGGCGGCCAGAGTTCTGACCATCGCACATCTGAAGAGCCGGTTGGGCAGAAGCGGCGCCAAAAAGCCATCATCCGCCAAGGGAATTCGTGTTCACATCTCAGATCATGCGGGAGACTTCGTCGAAATGCCGGAGGACGCGGAGGGGCTTCGCGACTTCGATGTCGTGCAGGATTTCCTGTACGACCTGCTATGGCGTCGGGCCTCTGACGCCGACATTGTGGCCGGCAAAGAAAAATATCGTCTTGTTTTCAAGATTGACGGCGTGGCGACGGAACGATCCGAGGGTTTGCCGCCGGAAGACGGGGAGCGCATCTTCCGTTTCCTCAAGAAGCATGCGGGATTGAATGTGGAGGAGATCCGCCGGCCTCAAAGCGGTCGCATCCAGACCACTCTCCTGAACCACGAGGGAGAGAAGGGATATACCGAGGTTCGCACCTCAGGCACGATGGCGGGAGAGCGCCTGCGCGTGCACATCCAGACCGGTCCCGCCCTGTTTCGTCTTCCGGAGCTCGGCCTGCGCACCGCGCGACTCGAGCACGTTAAGAAGTTCATGAGCAAATCGAAGGGTTTGCTAATCATCAGCGCCCCGCCGGGGCACGGGCTGACCTCAACGCAATACGCCCTGCTTCGCACTCATGACGCTTACATCAACAACATCCACGCCCTGGAACACCGCAGCATGCTCGATTTGGACAACATCACGCAGCAGGTTTTCGAGGGCAACAAGACGGATGTCGGGTTCGCGCGGATGCTTCAAACCGTTCTGCGCCGTGAGCCGGACATCGTGCTGATCGACCTTTGCGAGGATCAGGAAACCGCGGTGATCGCCTCACGCGCCGCTTCGGACGACCGAAAAATCTACTTGGGTATGCACGCCAAAGATGCGTTCGATGCCCTTAATCGGTACTTGAATTGGCTTAGCAACCCCAAACTGGCGTCCAAGGCTTTGTTGGGAGTCATCAATCAACGCCTGGTGAGGGTTCTATGCACGGAATGTCGGGAGGCTTTTCGCCCTGACACCGCCACCTTGAAAAAGCTAAACCTTCCCGCGGACAAGATCGAGCGGTTCTACCGACCGCCTACGGAACCTCAGTTGGACAAGAAGGGGAAACCTATCGTCTGCGCCAACTGCCAGGGGACCGGATATGTCAAACGGACGGGCGTTTTCGAGTTGATGGTTGTGGACCCGGAGGTCTCGAAACTGATCATCGAGAAGGCGCCGATGGCCCGCATCAAATCGCAGTGCCGCAAGAACAAAATGTATTATCTTCAGGAAGAAGGGCTGCTCAAAGTGATCGACGGCACCACAAGCATGAACGAGGTTCTGCGGTGCCTTCGCGCCGAAGGAAGCTAAAACGGAGCACCCCCATGTGGCTGTCACTGCTGGTCGTCGCACTCGTCTTCGCCATTACAATCTACCAGGCCAACCAGGGGTTGTTCAGCGCGATCATCATGATGGTGCTGACGATTTGTTGCGCGGCGACGGCCTACGGCACATATGAATGGGTGGCGGTCGAATGGATCGCCCCGCACTGGAAACCCGACTACGCCCACGCCCTGGCTTTGGGGCTGATTTTTGGCGTGCCGCTCTTGCTTGCGAGACTGGTCTTTGACCGGCTCATTCGCCGGTCTTGTCTAATGCCGGCGGCGGCGGACCGGATTGGCGGGGGCGTATGCGGCCTGGTTACGGCGTTCTTGATGGTGGGCGTGATGGCCGGCAGCGTACAACAAATTCCTTTCGGGGAAGCCATCCTGGGATTTTCGCGGTTTGATGCGGCGCCCTGGAACGCTCTAAGTGCGGATGCTGTTCCCACTCCACCCGACCCCAATGCCGAAGAGCGCAACCTCTGGCTGTCGCCCGACCGATTGGCGGTATCGGTCGCTTCGATGTTGTCAAACGGCCTGTTCAGCGGCGAACGGACTTTCAGCCTGGACCATCCCGATCTAGTTCAGGAGGCTGGCTGGGTTAATACTGTTCATCGAGATGTTTCGCGCTTCGCCCCGCCGCGCTCCATTTCCGTCGTTGCGGCTGAACCCGTGCAGTTCGTCTACCGCCTTATCCCCGGCGACCCGCGAACTGACGAGCCCGACGAGTATGAACCGCTCGACCCCAAGGGCGGAAGCAAGTTCCAAATGATTAACGTCAAGCTGCAGAACAGCGCTCGCGATCAGCGGAAGAGCCATATGTTTACGTTGAGGCAGTTTCGGCTGGTCGGACGTGGAGGTCTGGACGGCTCTCCTCAACAATACTTTCCGATCGCCATCCAGCAACAGGATGTATCGGATCCCGTGAATCGTCACATTCGAATCAGAAAACAACTTGGAGGAGATTGGCCCGTTACCGACACCGTTCTCGTGCCGCGCGATATCAACGCGGAGGTCGAGCTGGTGTTTGAACTGCCCAACGGCTTCGTTCCCGATTTTGTGGAGTACAAGCGGTGCGCCCGCGCGGCCGTGACGTTCGATACCAGTTCAGACGAGAGCGACGCCCGTGCCTCAGGAGCCCGGTCCACACGCTCCGCTCCGCCACCGCCGCCATCGTCGACCGGGCAACCGAGTGCGACGAAGGTCTCCGACAGCGGCGCGCCTGAATCGCCGACCCGGCGCTCGCGGCGCGGGCAAGCTCAGGCCGTCCCCGACTCGGGACGCGGAGGCGGCGTGCGGGGTTTGACGACTCTGGCGAACCGGTCGTTCTTCGGCGACCAGTTGCCGTTCGAGCTGCGGTCTTACCGATCGCTTCGAAATGTCGATACCGGTCGCAACCAACTGCGGAGCGGCCACCTTCTCGGCGAGGTGGACAAGCAGGAAGGCGGGACGGATCCCGTCTTGTCCAGGTTTGATGTGCCTTCCGACAAGCGATTACTCCATCTGAACGTCGGCGCGTTGAAAGCCCGCAGCACGCTGGGCCGGGCGCTGAGCCAGGCGGTCAAGGTCGCCCAGAATTACGTCGTCCAAGACGCCGCCGGCCGGCAGTATAAGTTCATCGGCAAGTACGCGTTGGCGAGCGTCCGAGGCCAGAAGATTATCGAAGTACAGTATTTCCCCAAGCAGGTTGGGACAGTCGGCGGAGTTGGAGCTTTCAGCAGGATCAAGGAGGATCGCCTTGGAAATGACGGGCAGCTTGTGCTGTTGTTCCTGGTGGAGCCCGGCGTCCAAATCGTGTCGTTCAGCACCGGAGGATCTGCCTCGCGTCGTGACGACCTGCGCTCTGAAAACCTGACTGCGCCACAGTAGCCCTGCTGCCTGTTTGATTCATAAGCGCCGGATCACACTCCGTGCAAGCCCAGACCCATAACCGCATCGCCGTCTTCGGTGGCCTGTACAGCAATTACCTGGCGCTGGAGTCGGCCATCGAGGATGCGCGGCGCCGCAACGTAGACGCCTTCTATTGCCTTGGGGACTTGGGCGCGTTCGGGCCGCATCCCGACCGGATATTCCCGATCTTGCTCGATCACAACGTCCATGTGATTCGAGGCAACTACGATGACTCCATCGGTCGTGGTTGGAGCGACTGTCAGTGTGGATACACCGATCCCCGCGACAACCATTTCGCATCCGTGAGCTACCGGTACACCTACGCTCGTACGGATCCGAAATGGCGACCGTGGTTGCGTGATCTGCCGGAACACCGGCGTGTTGATCTCGGCGGCAAGCGCATCCTGATGTGTCACGGCAGCCCGCGAAGGATGAATGAGTTTCTATGGGAAAGCGCGACCTCAACGCCGTTTCTGGATCGATTGGCCCGGCGGTTCGATGCCGATGTCGTGCTGTGTACTCATACGGGAATCCATTGGCGACGCTTTTTGAGTGACGGCAAGCAGTTCGTCAATGTCGGCGTACTTGGCCGGCCCGAAAACGACGGACTCACCAACGTCTGGTACACGATTCTGGAAGCCGCCGGGGATTCCAGTGACGCACCGCCAGCCGTTTCCTTCATCCCCGTGGTCTACGATCACGAACGGTTGGCCGCTGAAATGACGGCTGAAAACCTGCCCGAGGAATTCGTCGAGACGATTCTGACCGGGTGGTGGACGACCTGTTTGGAAATCCTGCCAGCCAAAGAGCGCAAACGCGGACGATATTAAGATTTGCCTGGAGACTATCCCATGCGCCGGCGCTTATATCACGCGCCGTCTCCCCCGGCGTGAGGCCGCTACGTTGAACGGGCCATCAGACCAAGTCTGGTAGTCGCTGCAACCTCATTTCTTGGGATGACACAGGTCAGCTACGGGGCCGGCGCCTCTTTCTTGAATCGTGTCCGAGCCGCCCTTTTCGGGTGCTTTTTCTCCCATTGCTCCATCGCAGCGCGTTCGGCGGCGACGTCTTCCGCTATCTCCTTGAGGGTGCTGTGAAAATGGGCCCGCTGTTGGGATTCCAGGCTCTTGGAAATGCTCCTCAATACCTTCTTGTACCGGTCGCTCACCAGGGCTTCATCCGAAAACATGGGGTTGAGATCGGACGAAGCATCGGCGACAAGTTTGCGCAAAGTCATCCGCTGTGCATCAGAAATGCGCAGCTCCGGGTCGGTTACACCGCGAAGAAGTCGCCCCAAAGGGTATTCGATGGGTTGCTGTGGATATAGAGTCCACCAGCGTTGGACTAATCGATCGAACTTGGCGCGTTGGTTTGGTTGCAATTCGGCCGAGAGGTGTTCGTAAAGCTCCGTAGGCGCGCTCAATAGCTTCATGGCTACTGGGGCGAGTGATGTGCTTGACGGCGTACCTTGTAGAACCTGGTTTGTCGGCCGGTTGACGATGGCCTCATCACCGGCCTGCCGCGCCGCCTTCAGTTTAGGCTTGAACTCATTTCGCTCGTTCAAATCAGTGCGACCGTCGCGGGCGCGTCGTTTCCCGAGCACCTTGAGGGCCGCTACCGTGGCGTCGAGTTCTGCGGAGTAACGTTGCAATACGCGTTGGATCGCAACAATCTGCTGTTGGCTGAGAGAAAGCTCTTGCCCCATGAGCCTTTCGAGCTTGGCAAGCCGGAAGGTACGGCGAGCCGCTAGTTCCGCCCACCTGACGTTGAGCTTCGATTTCCGGCGCCGCAGGGGTCGCGAGGCTCCGAACTCACGCTCTCCCGCCGGCCTGGAAATGCCCGGTTCCCTGCTCTGGTTTGCATCTTGTGGGCTCGCTGGTTGCCCTGTTGCGATGTCGCTTGCGCCGACCCCTACAAAGGAGGTCACGGCGATCAATAGAAGTCGCAGACGTCCGGTCTTCATACTATCTTCTCCTCCATCGCTTGTTCACGCCGTTCACATGATGGTGCCGACATGATACAGCCTGAGATTCCGATCATCGTTGATCCCGCGGATCCGTGCCGTACTTACGGCTTGACTCTCCCGCGATCCCTGTCCCGTAACCATTTGTGTTTTTTGGCCTCGTTGGCCCGCGACTTCTGTAACATCGTCACCGTTTCGATGAAATGGGCCTTCTGGGCGGGAGTGAGCTGCTTGGCAATCTCATCCCGAGTCTCGCTGGTAACTTTTTGCATCAGAGTTTGGTCGGGCCTACCCGGCCCTACGCGCGTGCGGGCCTTGCTGAGGAGATCAATCAGGGCCTTTCGCTTCTC
>JADFMZ010000152.1 GCA_022563615.1 Planctomycetota bacterium | reverse complement strand
CGTTCACCCGTCGGCGGCCCAACCCAAACCGAACGATCGACGGGGGCACTCGATTCACGCCTGCCGCGAACCCGAGTCCAACCGCCGGGCGCTCCAGGAAATGGCGTCCATGCGCCCTGAAGACGCGGGCAACCGACCTAGAAGGCGATAAGCCCGATAACTTGTGATTTCAGCAGCCAAAGCGCCATAACTTTCGATAATGCAAGGGCTTGTGGTTGACAACATCACACCTACAACATATAGTATCACAGGCTAGGTTTTTCCTTGACGCCGGCAGGATCTGGACGTAGCATCGCGGTTCGCCCGCCGACCGACGGAGTGGTTCGCCGGTCTGGCGTTCTGGACCGTAGTTAGACACGCCCGAATTGGGCCGGTGGAGGCGTAATCGTTCATGGATAAGGTCATGGTCAGCCGCAAAAGTACGGGTGTTCTTGTTGAGGACGCCTGCAAGTCGGAGTTGAGTTTCGCCCCTAATGGCCTGAACGTCCTGAAAGCACGGTACTTGAAGAAGGATGAGCAGGGCCGGTGTACGGAGACCCCGGAAGAGCTGTTTCGACGTGTGGCGCGGGCGATTGCTGAGGCGGAAAGCCTCTACAGCTCGGATCCGGAGGTTCGCAGCGAGTGGGAGCAGCGGTTTTATTCGCTGATGATCAGCCGCAAGTTCATGCCCAACAGCCCGACGTTGATGAACGCCGGGCGGGAGATGGGGATGCTCAGCGCCTGCTTCGTACTTCCGGTGGGCGACAGCATCAACGAGATCTTCGACTCGATCAAGTATACGGCCTTGATTCAAAAGGCCGGCGGCGGAACCGGCTTTGCCTTCGACGAATTGCGCCCCACCGGCGACTATATCCGCAGCTCGGGCGGCACGACCAGCGGCCCGATCTCCTTTTGGCGCGCGTTTTCCGAGGCGACCAACGCGATTCAGCAAGGGGCGTTTCGTCGCGGGGCCAACATGGGGATGATGAACATCCATCACCCCGACATCCTGAAGTTTCTCCACGCCAAAGAGGATCTGACCCAGTTCACCAACTACAACATCTCGGTCAAAATCACCGACGAGTGGATGGATGCGTTCCTGGCTCAGCCGGACGCGCCGCACGTAGTCCGAAATCCGCGAACGGCGCGGACCTACCTGCTGCCGAAGGATTTGGACATCTGGAAGTATGATATTCGCACGCTCGTTGAAGTGACAGATGGTGACACCCAACCGACAGGCGAGTTCTACACGCGCCAGGATCTGTGGGACATCATCATCACCAACGCGCACCGGACGGGTGAGCCGGGTGTCGCCTTTATGGACCGCATCAACCAGGACAACCCCACGCCGCATGTCGGCGCGATGAAGGCGACCAATCCGTGCGGAGAGCAGCCGCTGCTACCCTTCGAAGCCTGCAATCTGGGCAGCATCAACCTGGTGGAGTTCGTCCGGGACAATGAGAACGGCAAACCCGACGTCGACTGGGACGCCTTACGCGTCACAGTGCATGAAAGCATTCGGTTTCTCGACGACGTGATCGACGTGAATAAGTATCCGTTGCCCCAGATCGACAAGATTTGCAAGGCCAATCGCAAGATCGGCCTGGGCATTATGGGTTTTGCCGACGCGCTGTTCAAGCTCGGTGCGCCCTACGACAGCGAGGAGGGCGTCGAGTGGGGCATACGCTTCATGCGTTTCCTCAACGACGAATCCCACCATTACGGTGAGAAGCTGGCCAAGGAACGCGGGTGCTTCCCGAATTGGCCCGGCAGCCTGTACGATACGAAGTACCACCGCCCGATGCGTAACGCGACCTGTACGACCGTGGCGCCGACCGGAACCATCAGCATCATCGCGGGTTGTTCCGGCGGCATTGAACCGCTCTATAATCTGGTTTTCTATCGAAACGTATTGCGAGGCCAGCGGGAAGGGGAGACGCCCATGATCGAGATCAACCCGATCTTCGAGGCCGTCGCAAGACGACGTGGTTTCTATAGCGAGGGACTGATGGAGCGGATTGCCACGGACGGCACCCTCGCTGGGATCGCCGAGGTACCCGCCGACGTTCGACGCCTGTTCGCCTGCGCCCATGACGTCTCCCCCGAGTGGCACATGAACATGCAGGCTGCGTTCCAAAAGCATTGCGACTCATCCATCTCGAAGACCATCAATTTCCCTGAAACCGCCAAGGTGGAGGACGTCGCCAAGATCTACAAGCTTGCGTATGAATTGAACTGCAAGGGTGTGACCGTTTATCGCAACGGCTGCCGTAAGAATCAGCCGATGGCGTTGAAAGACGCCGATGCCGAGCGGACCGGGAAGGACTCGCCGTCCGACGAGTTCAAGCCGCTCACGCCGGCCGTCCTGCCGGAGATTACCAGCGGGATCCGTGTACGACAGTTGACCCCGTTCGGCAACATGCACATTAACATCACCGTGGATCCCAAGACGGAACGCGAGATGGAGGTATTCGCCCAACTCGGCAAGGGCGGCGATCTGGCCAACAGCGATCTGGAGGCCATCTGCCGGATGATCAGCCTCTGGCTTCGATCGGGCGGCAGCCTGGATCACGTCATTCGTCAACTGCACGGAATCGGTTCGAGCCTTCAGGTGCAGACCAAAGAAGGCCGAATCATGAGCTTGGGCGACGGACTGGCCCGGGCCTTGCGGCGATATGTGCAAGCCAAGGACCAATTCGGGCTCAAAGCCCTCCTTTTGGGCGATGCGGACATGGATTCATTAGGGAGACCGCGGAAATCAACGGGAGGAAACGGAAAGACCAATGGCCCTGGCAATGGTCGAAACGGGGACAAACCGACCGCAGCGAGTAGTCCAGAAAAAGCCGAGAATCGCGTGCCAAGTAGATTGGATGCGCAAGGAATACAGTGGCAGCAGACCCAATACAAGGTTCTTTGCCCAGATTGCCAGGGTAAGCTTCGATTTAGCGAAGGTTGTATGGTTTGTGAGGCGTGTGGGTTCTCCAAATGCTAAAGTGGAAGTTTAACGGCCGGTAAAAATGTGTCTGTTTGGCTGACTTTCCCCTCAAGACGGCTACAATTATTTGGCACGACGGATGAAAGTCGGGAAGGTTGATTTGCCGATAGGATGGTGGCGCTCGAACGACTAAGGTTTTGGAACCGGAAGCATCTTTGAGCGTATAACAGTTATCGGCTATTATCGAGAGGGTAGGTAGGATCAGGCGCAGCGGCGCCCATCAAAACTGGCTTCTTTCCCCTCCGGAAAGCACCGTTTCGCCTTCGGGCGAGCGGTGCTTTCTTTTTGGGCGGTCAGGCGCGGTTCAAGACCCGCGAGTTGGCGGACCCCAAGGACAACGATTAAGTTCTCAAAGTGGCTTGCCCGATCCGGGATGGGTGGTATACTCACAGGTTCTGCAAGGTAATGGATTTCGGGACGACCGGCGCTCGTAGGCCCGTTGGCCCGTAGCTTGGAGGACTGTGTTTTGGCAGTACGCCTTCGTTTGAAGAGGATCGGTCGGCGCCATCGACCTTCGTATCGTTTGGCCGCCGTGGACCAACGGCGACCGCGCGATGGGAGAGTGCTCGAGGAGTTGGGCATATACGACCCGATGACCACAAGACCGGAACAGGAAGTGGTGCTCAAGCGAGAGCGGATCGAGTACTGGCTGAGCGTAGGCGCTCAGCCGTCCGACACGGTTCGGCGAATCCTTGAGAAAGAGGGAGTCGTCCAGAAGGCCGTTTCCTCGCCCAAGGCCGCCCCCTAGAGCAAGCTCTATTTCCCTGTTGTGGTGCAGCGACCGCTATTTCCGGGAGATTTCCCCGAAATGGCGACACACAATAAATGAGAACGCTGAAGGATTCGTCCGATGCGGATCGACGTGCTTACGTTATTCCCTGAGGTGTTCGAGGTATTTCTCGCCTCAAGCATAGTCGGCCGTGCTCGGGCCGCCGGATGCGTATCGACACAGCTAACCAACTTCCGCGACTTTGCGCGGGACCGACACCGAAGCGTGGACGACAGACCGTTCGGCGGTGGACCGGGTATGGTGTTGACATGCGGGCCGGTATTTGATGCGTTGGAACATGTTGAGGCTCAAGACAGCGGGCCTTTGACCCGAGTGTTGCTGACGCCGCAGGGTCGGAAACTGACCCAGGCGATGGTGGCTGACCTGGCGCGCGAGCCCAGGCTCGTGCTAATTTGCGGCCACTACGAAGGCTTTGACGAGCGAATTCGATCGGGTATAGACGCCCGCGAAATATCCATTGGAGACTATGTACTTTCGGGCGGTGAGCCGGCTGCGATGGTCTTGATCGACGCGGTGGTTCGACTGCTGCCCGGCGCGCTGGGCGACGAGGCTTCGGCCGCGAACGATTCGTTTTCGGCCGGGCTGTTGGAATACCCGCAATATACTCGACCTCGGGAGTTTCGTGGCATGACCGTACCCGAGGTGCTGTTGTCGGGCGATCACGCCAAAGTGGCGTTGTGGCGCAAAGAGCAGGCCTTGAAGCGTACGCTTCAGCGCCGACCCGATCTGATACACGCCGGCGAAGCGTAGCGGTAGCCGGGCACGAACTTTTATTGAGCGTATCGAACACTCGGAACCTGAAGACAAACTGCCTACGGGATGAACCGTTTGCGATTGGAGCCCCATGATGAGACACCCTTTGATCGAAATCGCAGAGCAGCCCTTTCTGAAATCGGTTCTCCCTGAATTCAGTATCGGGGACACCGTCGACGTTCACTGCCGCATTGTCGAGGGCGACAAGGAGCGTGTTCAGATTTTTAATGGTGTGGTGATCGCACGCCAGGGCGCTGGGATTAATGAGCGTTTCTTCGTGCGTCGCATCGTCGCCAATGAAGGCGTCGAGCGGACGTTTCTGATCCATTCGCCCAATGTCGTGGAAGTCAATGTTCGGCGCCGCGGCAAGGTCCGGCGGGCAAAACTATTCTACCTGCGCTACCGCGTCGGCAAGGCGCGCAAAGTCCGTGAGCTTCGCGTTCAGAAAAAATCCAAAGCCCAGCGGGAACTCTCCGCCGCCTCGGCCTAGCAAGCTTCTCGGCTCGCGGGGCGAACGGGCAGCCGCCCGTCATCTGCGCCAGCGGCATTTCCGTATTCTCACGAAAAACTATCGCTGCCCCGTCGGTGAGATCGACCTGATCGCAGCCGATGGCGACACCCTCGTTTTCGTCGAAGTAAAAACGCGTGCGCAGGACGAGGAACTCAACGCCGCGCAGTTGTCGGCACGGGTCCAGTGGCCAAAGATTGCCCGGGCGGCCCGGTACTTCCTGATGCAACGATCCGCCCATGATCGACCTTGTCGCTTTGACCTGATTACGGTGTGGTGGCCTTCGCGCGGAGCGCCGGTCATCGAACATTTTGCCGACGCCCATCAACCACACGGATGATGACCCCGGCTCACAACGTGCCGGGGAGGGAGTCGAAAAAACGCACATTTCAAGCGTGATCTACTCTGTGCCTTCTCTTCAGGGAACCGCTATCATACGGCCATGAGCAGTTCAGCCGCTCAGCGAATCAACAAACTGCGGGAGGAGATCCGCAAACACGATCACGCCTATTATGTTTTAGCCAGGCCGACCATCTCCGATCGTCGGTATGACCAACGGTTCGACGAGTTGCGCCGGATCGAACAGCAACACCCGGACCTGATCACGCCGGACTCGCCGACTCAGCGCGTGGGCGGCGAGCCGATCGAAGGATTCGAGCACGTCACCCACGCCGTCCCGATGATGTCGGTGGACAACACCTACAACGAAGACGAACTACGCGAGTTCGATCGCCGGGTGTCAAGCGGACTGGGCGGCGATCCCTATCGCTTCCTGGTCGATCCCAAGATCGACGGGGTGGCTGTCTCATTGCTGTACGAGGGTGGGATCCTGGCCCGAGCGGCGACGCGGGGCGACGGCCGAACCGGCGACGACGTTACCGGCAACATTCGCACTATTAAATCGGTACCGCTGAAGCTGATCGGGCCGGACGTTCCCAAGCTCGTTGACATTCGCGGCGAGGTGTATTGGCCCAAGTCGGCCTTTGCGGAGTTCAACCGAAATCGGGCTCAGGCTGGTGAGCCGACCTTTGCCAACCCGCGCAACGCCGCCTCCGGCACGCTCAAACAGCTCGATCCGCGCAAGGTGGCGGGTCGGGGGTTGCAATTCATCGCCCACGGCGTTGGCCGGATCGAGCCGCTTTCCGTGGGCACAGGCAGCGAGCTGTTTGATCTGTTCCAGCGCTGGGGTATTCCGCTGAGTTCCCGGCGCCGGCTCTACGAATCCATCGGCGCCCTGATAAGCGACTTGCCGGACTGGCAGACCCAGCGGCTGGACTTGCCGTATGAGACTGATGGGCTGGTCGTCAAGGTGGATGCGCTGGATCAACGCGATGCGCTGGGCGCCACCAGCCGGCACCCACGCTGGTGCATTGCGTATAAGTTCGAGGCCCAGCAGGCTGAAAGCATTTTGCTCCAGGTGGACTTTCAGGTCGGCAAGTTCGGCACGATCACGCCTCGGGCGGTGATGGAGCCGATGCAGCTTTCCGGGACCACCGTTCGCCATGCCTCGCTGCATAACTTCGATCAGGTGGATCGGCTCGACGTCCGGGTGGGCGACACGGTGATCGTGGAAAAAGCCGGCGAGATCATTCCGCAGGTGGTTCGGGTCGTGTTGGAGAAACGCCCCAGAGGCGAACCGATCAAGCGGCCTACGAAGTGCCCGGCCTGTAAGGGCCTCGTCGAGCAGGACGACGGGGGCGTACATATCCGCTGCATCAACCCCGGCGCGTGTCCGGCCCAGCTCAAAGAGCGCCTCATCCACTTCTGCGGGCGAGACCAGATGGATATCAACGGGGCCGGCAGGGTCGTTATCGAGACGCTGGTGGACAAGAAAATCATCAAAAACTACGCCGACCTGTATAACCTCGACAAGGGAGACGAGAACCTAGCGGGCCTCCGGCTACCGGACAAACCCCTTGGCGAACGTGCGGCGGCTGCAATGGTTCAAGGTATCGAAAAAACCCGAGCCACGCCGCTCGACCAAATTCTACGGACTCTAAGAACCAGGGAACTCACGCCGGAAACCATCGCGAGACTAAGCACTCGCTTCAATACGCTGGAGCGTATCCTGTGTGCATCCAAAGACGAACTGCTAAAATCTGTGCCGTTGAACCACGAAGCCGCAAAGAGGCTTTGGGAATTCCTCCATCCGGCGCCGCCTCCGGAGTTGGCGAAGCGTATTGCGTATCTGGCGGCACCCAAGCGATTGGGCATACCTGGGCTTGGCGAGGTCCGCGCGGCGAAGCTCGTTGAGCAGGCACGTGACGTGATGCGGGAGCGGGTAGGTGAGCTGGAATTTGGTGCTCACCCAGCATTCACGTTGACGGCTGATAGGTTGCTGGACGGTGAAGCTGATTGGCTGGAACCGGAATTGCTGGAGGAGACCAACAATGAGTAACACATATTCAAGGGTCAAAGTCCACAAGCGGAG
>JADFMZ010000151.1 GCA_022563615.1 Planctomycetota bacterium | reverse complement strand
CCGAGAAACAAGACACGAATCGTAATCAAGAGGTTCCTCTCGCTTGTTCCCACGGCAGTTTGGCGCCGGCGCACTGAAGTGCCGACTGCCGATGGGGCGATTCAAGAGATGGTATCGCAAGGGAGCGGTCGAAGAAAGGATGGGTCGAGCCGCCGCAGGCAGTTGGCCGGCGTGGAGCGCCTCGTGTCGGTGAAGAGCCTATCCCATAAACCTATGGGGCACCGGTTTTCAACCGGTGAAACACACGGGTTGCAAACCCGTGCCACACTTTTTGGGATAGGCTCTTAGGCACTTCAACCCATTAGTCTCGCAACGGGTTCGGGCTGTGAGAATACCGCACGGGCATCCAGCCCACAGTTCGATTCTTCCCTTTTCGTGAGCCTTAACGGTCCCATGCAGCCTCCAATCCTCTCCGTTGATCCGCACCTCTATTGATTAAAGACGTATGAAGGCACGCAATCGTTGCCCGAAAATGCCGATTCTTGGCTGGACGACCTGTCTCGGAAGCCGGAACATGCCTTTCCCAGGCCGGCAGCGAGCTTTCCAGCCGGCGTGCGATCGCCCGCGAGCCACTTCTCGGGGCGCCACCATCCAAGACAAGCATAAGGCCAAACCAGCGTTCGTACCATGATAATCCCGACAACTTTCATATTGGGAGACTGCGACGGCAGACCGATTCCTGGAAGGGACCGGCAGGCAGACCTTATCCTTGTCCACCTATTCGATCACGATGGGACGATATTCGGGAATCGACCGGCGGCATGAAGCCGTCCAATCTCCAAATAGCTCTGGATGACGTGGTCGATCATCTCCAGATCCTTGTCCGTAACTTGGCGCACCACCCGGCCTGGGAACCCCATCACGACCGATCCGTCCGGAACCACGGTACCGGGCGGCAGCAGCACGCCCGCAGCGATGATGCATCGGCTGCCGATCCGGCAATCGTCCAGGAGTATCGCCCCGATGGCGATCAGCGTGCGTGCTCCGATGGATCGGCAATGTACGACCGCCCGATGGCCCACACCGACGTCATCCGCGATATCCAACGGCGTTCCGTAGGGCGTGTGTACGATCACGCCATCCTGAAGGTTGACGCGCGAGCCGATCCGAATTGGCGCGATGTCGCCCCGAATCATCACGTGATGCATGATCGTCGATCGATCTCCGATCACTACGTCGCCGCCGACGTAGGAAGTCGGCGCGAGGTATACGTCTCGCCCTATTTTCGGTTGGAGCGTCTTGCACATGGAACCGCATTGTAGAAAACCAACGGGCGAACGAAAGCCAGATTCCATCGTTTCGGTCATTCCAACTCAACAAGCCGACGCCTGCGTGCCGGAAAAGGTCGCCATGAACCATCCCGGTGGCGATTCGACGTCGATTTCCCGGGATAGCGCCGCCGGGGGACGATCGGACCGAGGCGGTATCCAACAACGACGAGGATCAGGCGTGTCACTTTGCGGTACTGGAAGGGATCTTCGTGGAAACGGAGCATGGGATCGTATACATTGCAGCCACCGCGGGAATGCGATGTAAGACTTGGAGTTTGAGGGCATGAGAATGGAATCCTGGATTGTCAGGTCAAGATGGGCGGCGGCGGGACTCGTGCTGCTGTGCGGATGCCGAACGTGGCTGATTGATGGAGCGGACGGTCCGGTTTACCGGTTGATCGAAGAACGACAAGGCGCCGCTCTGGGCGCAGCGTCCGACGTGCATCTTGGTGCGGAGTCGGGCGACCTCGGCAGCACCGGGCGGATGTATCGATTCACGCCGAGTCCGGTTGAAGCCGGTCTGCCCGAGGCGTTCCGCCCTCCACTCGAATCACGAGAGAGCTCGGAAGCCCCGTCGGAGTCGGAAACTCAGAAGGATGCTTCCGCTGTCGCAACCGCTTCGAAGGATCACGTCGATCCCGTCACCGCCATGACGGACTCGATATTCTCCCCTGAGCAGATGGACGAAGTGACCTCGTTCGGCCTGGAAGACGCTCTGTCCTACGCCATGCGGCACGGCCGGAATCTGCAAAATGCCAAGGAGGATCTTTATCTTGAGGCGCTCGATCTGACGCTCGAACGGCACTTGTGGACACCACAATTCGTGGCCTCCATGCAGACGGGCGCAGATCACGCCGACGGGGACGCCCTTCCCGAGGCAAACGACGCGTTCAGCGTGATAAGCGAGGTCGCGGTTTCTCAGCGGCTGCCCTTTGGCGGCGACCTGACGGCGCGCGTCGTCGGCAACCTGGTGCGAGACCTCGACGAGCATGTCACCTCGGGCGAGAGCGGAGACCTGATCCTCCAGGCAAATATTCCGCTTTTCCGGGGCGCCGGGAAAGTGGCCTACGAATCACGCTACGTGGCTGAGCGCGAGCTGATTTACGCCGCGAGAACCTACGAAAGGTTCCGCCGAACGTTTGTCGTCCGAGTGGCGGCGGAATACTTCAGCCTGCAGGGGCTCAAGGCCACCATGCAAAACAGTTATTTCGCATACAAGAGCCGATCCGCCGACTGGGAAAAGGCCGACTTCATGAACCAGATGGGGCGCAGCCGTACGGTATTTGAGGCCCCGCGCGCCAAGTCGAACTTGCGTCAGGCCGAGGCTTCGCTGGTCAACGCCAAGGAAAGATACGCCTCGGCGCTGGATCTGTTCAAGATCCTGATGGGCATGCCGGTCGATGTTCTGCTCGACGTCTTGGATCTTGATGCGGACATGGCTGCCAACGCTGTGGACGACCTGCTGCCGGACGTTGAGGAATCGGCGGCCATCGACGCCGCTCTGCACTATCGGCTCGATCTTCTGACCAACGAGGATCAGATCGACGACGCCCGGCGCGGCATTGTGATCGCCCGGAACCGTATCCTGCCCGACTTGGACTTCAACGCGAGCGCGACGTTTGGAAGCAAACCGGATCACCTCACTACCTTGGGCTTGAACAATGATCGCGCGCTGTATCACGCCGGTTTGGAGCTGCGCATTGACGATCGCAAGACGGAGCGGAACGCGTATCGCGCATCTTTGATCCGGCTGCGAAGAGCCCAGAGAAACCATGAGCAGTTTGTCGACACGGTTCGGGCCGAAGTGGTCCGGGCGAGGCGGCGAGTGGCTCAACAGGAAAGCCTGCAACAAATTCAAACGATGAACGTGGAGGAGAACGAATTTCGGTTGGCGGCTGCACGCGCCCAGTTTGATCTGGGAAGATCAACCAACCAGGACGTGGTGGATGCGGAGGACGACCTTCTCAACGCCCGGAACGCCTACGTCCGGGCGGTGGCGGCCTATCGTGTTGCAATCCTAGAACTACGCCGGGAGACGGGAACTCTCCGCGTCACCGACGGCGGACGATGGGATATGAACCCCCCCATCGAATTGCCCGTGGAGAAGACCCCGCCCGAACCGGGATCGTAACGATCTGAACCTCCAGGTAACAACCGCGTAACAGTGCGTGGTTGCCTTCGGTTTGTGGCGGCTCACAACTTTCGACGGCCCTACAGCTTGTAGGCAAGCCGTAATGTCGATATACTTATGGACTCAGCGAGGCTGGCGGAGCGCGTGCGCCCCGGCCGCCGTTGATACGCCAGTGCATACCCGGTGAGCGACATGACAACAACATTATCCTCCCCCGTTTCCACTTCCGAAGGGCTCGACGACGACGCGATTTTCGCGGAGCCTTCCGGCGCCCGGCCGCGCACGCGCCGTGTAGGGCTGCGGATCGTATTGACCATTGTGGTGTTGATGGTGATCGGTCTGTCGGTCCAATGGGCCGTGGGGCGAATGGGTTTGGTTGGTGACTCAGGGGGCGTGGATAACATCACGGTCGAGCCTCGCTCCTTCAACGTGATCCTCACGGAAAAGGGCGAACTCAAAGCGGCTCGATCCACGGACATCATCTGCGAGGTCGAAGGCCGCTCGACGATCATCAGCCTGATCGCCGAGGGCACCGCCGTCAAAAAGGGCGATCTGCTGATCGAGTTGGCCAGCAATCAGATCGAGGATCGCATTCAGCAGGATGAACTGAAGGAAGCCAACGCGATCACCGCGTTCGAAGCCGCCGGGACCGAGTTGGAAATCCAACGAGACCAGAATGAGAGCGACCGCCGCAAGGCCCAGCTCAAGATCGAGCTCAAGCATCTCGATTTGGAGAAATACGAAAAGGGCGACTGGATGCAGAGGCAGCGCGACGCCGAGATCGCCATCGAGCAAGCGCAAATGTTGCTCAGTCGCCGCGAAGAAAACTTCGAGGCAGCCAAGCAATTGCTGGAAAGAGAGTTCATCACCCAAACCCAATTTGAAGAGGATGAGTTTAATTTCAAGAAGGCCGCCTGGGACCTGGAAAAGGCCAGGAACGCAAAACGGGTTCTGGAGCAATATACCCACGTGGCTGAACTGCGACGCAGGCAGTCCGATCTGGACGAAGCCAAGAAGGAGTTCGAGCGCGTCAAGAAAAACGGGGCTGCGGAGGAAATCAAGAAAGTACGCGGACTCGAAGGCAAGGAAAAGGAGCTGGGGCTGATTCAAGCTCAGTTGGCCAAACTGCGCGTCCAGCAGTCCAAGTGTCGGATCACCGCCCCAACGCAGGGATTCGTCGTGTATTATTCCGGCGGCGGCCGCCACTGGTCATCGGACGGCAGCGGGCAGATTAAGGAGGGCGCCTCGGTTCACGAACGACAGGTGCTCCTTTCGCTGCCGGATACGTCGCAAATGCAGGTCATCGTTCGCGTGCACGAGGCCAAGACCGATCGGCTTGCCCTCGGACAACGGGCTAAGATAACGGTGGAAGCCATGGCGGGCCGGGAGTTTTCCGGAACGGTCACCAAGATCGCGCCGCTGGCTGACACTCAAAACCGTTGGCTCAATCCCGATCTGAAAGAGTATGAAACCGAAATCACGCTGGACCTGACCGACGAGCCTCTCAAACCGTCGGTAACGGCGTATGTGGAAATTCTGGTTGAAACGGTGAACCAGAAGCTGGCGGTGCCGGTTCAGGCCGTCTACACAAAGGGAACGCAACGATACGTTTTTCGCAACAACCGGGGAGAGATTCAGTATGTACCCGTTCAACTGGGGGCGGTGGGAAGTGTGTGGACCGAAGTTGTGGACGGGCTCTCGGCGGGGGATCAAATCGTTCTGGCGTTTTCCGAGGATCACAAGAGGCTGATTCCCGATCCGCCGGCGGGGCAACGGAGTTTGGACACCCGCGCCGCTAAGGCGGGCAAGGGTTCGACGCGAAAGCAGCCCACAGCGCGACACGCGGGTAAGGGGAAGCAGCGACGCAGCACGAATCAGTCCGCTCGCAAGGCCGGAAAAACTCTCGGATCGTCGACAACTCATTCGACGGCCGGCACGCATTGAACGAGCGCGCCGCCGTGGTCATCGCCTCGCTGCAACAGCTCTCCAAAACCTACGGCCAGCCCGGCTCCAATGTGTGTGTCCATGCGCTGCGCGACGTGAACATCGACTTCATTAAGGCCGAATCGATCGCCATTTGCGGGCAAAGCGGATCCGGCAAGAGCACGCTTCTGAACCTGCTGGGCTGTCTGGATCGACCCACTTCGGGGCGGTATGTCTTGGGCGGAGTCGACGTCGCCGAGCTGGACGACGATCAGTTGTCGAGCATTCGCGGCCTGCGAATCGGGTTCATCTTCCAGAACTTCAATCTGATCGCTCAGTTGACGGTGCTCGAAAACGTGGAGATGCCGTTGTTCTATCAGGGCGTGCCCGCGCAGATTCGGCGGCAGCGCGCTCAGGAGCTTGTGGATCTGGTCGGCCTAGGTGATCGGGGTCATCACCGGCCCAATGAGCTATCCGGCGGGCAGCAACAGCGCGCCGCCATCGCTCGATCCTTAATCAACAATCCTTTGATTATCCTGGCTGACGAGCCCACCGGAAACCTCGATACCGCAACCGGCGAGCAGATTTTCGACATCTTCATGAAGTTGCAGGACCAGGGCAAGACCCTCGTGCTGGTTACGCACGATTCTCAAGCCGCCCAACGTTGCGATCGGATCATCACCATGCGCGACGGGAGAATCGTAGCCGATACCCGAAACGGCTGATCCGAACCAGCCATTGGAAGCGGCCGGTCGAACACACCCCGCGCGGTCCGTAGGAATGCACCCCTCGGCGTTCGTGCAGACTTACGGACAGCTTTCGGGGCCGTCGTAGGAGTAGAGCCCTCCTTTGGAGGCGTCGACAACCCTTCCGATGTCCGTAAAGTTCACAAGACGGTCGGGTACATCCTTGGCAATGTCGCCCCTGGTCTTGCTCACAGCACCCGGCCAATACTGGAACTTCGCCACCACGGCGTCGATGTCGTTTTGATCCACCACCCCGTCCGGCCCCGTCCACGAAACCCCGTCCCATCCTCCGGTGATGTCACCCCATTGGCTCATTAAAACCACAAATTTAGCCGACGGCGTACCGCAACCGTCGTGTATGGCGCGGACTATGTAGTCGTCCCTGAAAAACTCATCTATGCGGCGGCAGGATAGATGAGTTTTTCAGGGACGACCAAGTACGTATTCAGCCAATTCATCGTCTTCGTCGGTACCGGCCACGTGATGATGTTGGGCACTTCACACGCGGCCGGATATTCCGGGAAGACATCAAGGTCTTTATTGGTGTTCCCCGCTGCGACCACGAAGATGTGGCCTACTTGTTCTCCCGCCTGGGCGATGGCTTCACACTCTTCGGCGGAGAATGCCCCTGCAGTGACGCTGAGATTCGCAACCTTGATCTTGTTCACGATGATATAATCGAGGGCTGCAAGCACACGGGAGACCGGCGTGGTATAGGGACCATCCGGATTCTCGGAGCCGACCACCTTCAAGGGAACGATTGCGGTCTGCCAGTTGACGCCCACAATGCCGGTTCCGTTGTTGCCGACCGCGCCCAGCGTTCCGGCGATGTGCGTCCCGTGCCAGCCGAGGAGGAGGTTAGGATCGATCGGGTCGCCGTCGAAGAATACAAGGTCGGCCGCTTTTTCCTTTTCGATACTCCCGATTTGATCGCCCAGACCGATCGCCTCGGCCGGCGCGAGCGTCAGCGATTTCAGCGCCGACTCTCGAGACAACCCCGCCCGAACCAGATCGGCGAGTCGAGCGCGAACGCGACCGAATTCGACGCGATCATCCGACCACGGAATGACGGCTACTGAACACCCCGCCTCGACGAGCTTGGCCATCACGTTGTACCGGAAGGTCGTCTGCGGCAGGAAGTGGATCCACGGGCGTAGCGTCACGCTCGCCTGGCGCTCGCCCAGAGCCTCGACGACGGGGTGGTCTTCGCCCAGTCACGCTACGGCAAAGGCGACGGTGACGACTACCTGAATTGCCCGCTTGATAAACAGCAGTACATTGCACTACGCCAGGCGTTGATAAGTGCTGAGCAATATCCGATAAGTGAGGCTGACGACTACAAGTTGTTCGAAGGTTGCCTGCCGATTGAGGAGCTGGCACAGCGCGGCGA